>CAUZNJ010000101.1:0-6918 GCA_963580965.1 Alphaproteobacteria bacterium
GTCGTACACTTTGACTACTGGCGGGATATTGCCGATGGTGTTGAAAAGGAAAGCGGTGGCATCCACGGACTAGTCAAGAATGGCTATTCTTGCCACCATCGTGTTGCCACAAGAGCGGACCGGGAGCCCATTTGCCAACCTTGATCTAACTCGTTATCAGGCGCGCCCACTGGCATGCCAAGAAATAACGATACTCGAGCGAAAAGGCGCTCCCGGCTCTGGCCGACAACCTTAAGCCCGCGGAGACTTAAGGGTATCAAGGAAAAAGATTGCCCAACGGTTCACGATCTTCAACCCGCTGGACAGGAAATAAGCACCACATATCGAAAGAGCCGTGACCACGACAATAATATGGAACCTGACACAATGGCCGATGCGTTCCAGGACCGGGGAAAAGGCTACGAAGCTAACTTCAAACTGGACGAAGAGAGGCGCTTCAGTGCTGAGGCTCGCCGCAATAAAATGATCGGTCTATGGGCCGCCGCCAAAATGGGCATGAGCTTCAATGAAGCTGAAATTTATGCAAAGACCATAGTATCTGTTAATTTGGACGAACCTTGTCCAGAAAATGTTATGCGGAAAATCATGACCGATTTGGATGCAAAAAAGGCTGCCGTGTCCGAAGACGACGTTCGGAGTACAATGGTGCGTCTGTACGGTGAAGCATTGAATGAAATTTCACAAAATTAAACGTGATGGAAACTCTAGGCTGCAATCAGCCTAAATTTTACCGAACACCCGGCCAAATATTGTATCAACGTGACGGATATGATGGGCAAGATCGAATAACGCATCCAACTTGGCCGCATCAATGTGGCCTTGAACCTCCTTGTCCTCCTTTAGAAGATTGAGGAAATTGGTGTCTTCTTTACCCTCCCAAACTGCCATGGCGTTGCGCTGCACAGCAGCATAGGAAGCCTCCCTGCTCATACCAGCCTGGGTGAGTTCCAAGAGCACCCGTTGGGAAAATACCAGACCTTTTAGGCGGTCCAGGTTGGCCGCCATAGCTTCTGGGTAAACCAGCAAGCGGTCAATGACGCCGGTCATGCGCGATAGTGTGAAGTCGAGCGCGATGGTGGCATCCGGTGCGATGACACGCTCGACCGAAGAATGGGATATGTCTCGTTCGTGCCATAGGGCAACGTTTTCCATTGCGGGAACGACATGGGAACGGACAAGGCGCGCCAGTCCGGTAATATTTTCGGTCAACACCGGGTTCCGCTTGTGCGGCATCGCCGATGAACCTTTCTGGCCAGGCGCGAAGTATTCCTCAACCTCGCGAACCTCAGTCCGCTGCAGGTGGCGAATTTCCGTGGCCAGCCTCTCCAGACCACTGGCAATGACGCCAAGAGTCGCGAAGAACATGGCATGGCGATCACGTGGAATAACCTGTGTCGATACTGACTCAGCGGCTAGGCCCATTTTAGCAGCGACATGCTCCTCCACCTGAGGATCAATATTAGCAAAGGTTCCAACCGCACCGGAAATGGCACAGGTGGCAATCTCCTTGCGTGCAGCCAGCAAGCGCTCCCGGTTACGGAGAAATTCGGCGTAGTGGCCGGCGAGCTTGAGGCCGAAGGTTGTTGGCTCCGCATGAATGCCATGGCTGCGGCCAATGCAGGGCGTATCCTTAAACTCGAAGGCGCGTTTTTTTAGAGCAGCCAATAAGCCGTCAATATCTTCAAGCAGGATGTCCGCGGCGCGCACCAATTGAATGGATAGACAAGTATCCAGCACATCCGACGATGTCATCCCCTGGTGCACAAATCGGGCTTCCGGGCCCACATGCTCCGCAAGGCTAGTAAGAAAAGCTATGACATCGTGGTGGACTTCCCGCTCGATTTCGTCAATGCGCCCAACATTAAAGCCGCCCCGCTCCCACACCGCCTTAGCTGCTTCCTTGGGGATAACGCCAAGCTCTGCCTGGGCATCGCAGGCATGAGCTTCGATTTCGAACCAAATGCGGAATCGACTCTCGGGCTCCCATATGGCGGTCATCTGGGGTCGGCTATAGCGAGGGATCAAACGAGTTCTCCTGGTGAGGGCGTTAAGCAGCTATGCACTACGCCTAATTAGGCACATCATTAATGATCGGTCGGTCCATGGAAAAGATTTTTTCGACGACCGTATAGTCCTGATAACCCATCCGCGCGATTGGCTTGATGGCACCGACATCCACTTTGCCGTCAGTGATGAACCGGTCGTTAATATGAATCCCGACAACCTTTCCAAACACCACCTTGGTCGGCACCGGATCGTGTCCGGGAAACTCAACCGTCTTCATATAGCGGCATTCCAAATGTACCGGGCTTTCAGCCACGCGGGGCGATTTTACCATGCACGATGGAATCGGGGTCAGGCCGGCAAAATAAAATTCGTCGCGCGCCCGGGGAAGCGGTGCGGACGACCTATTCATAGCCTCACGCAGGTCCCAGGTCGCCATGTTGCAAACAAATTCGCCCGTGGTCTCCACATTTGAGGGCGTGTCTTTATACCCGCCCTCCACATGGCCACCGTTTGTAATAAACAGCACGACCGGTGGGCTATCGGAAACGGCATTGAAAAAGCTGAAGGGCGCTAGATTGGGACGACCTTCCTCATCCAGAGTGCTGATCCAGCCAATAGGCCTGGGGACGACAAGAGACTTGAACGGATTATGGGGCAGCCCGTGATCGCCAATATCCGTGTCATAGAACATGTAAGTCTCCCCCAGCCGACGTTCTAACCCGGCAGGACGATGACGGCAATCAACGCTAACACAGCGTGCGGTCATGTTTAGTCCTCAAAAAGAGCGTGCAGCATTATGCCCTGTGAGGACACATGCTAATAACGTTGGGAAAATTACCTGGAACGGAATGAGCAACGCTATGAACCAACGACAAACAGCGCCCTTTGGTACATGGAAGAGCACAATTACCGCCCGAACAATCACAGCAGGTACAGTAGGTCTGGGATCAGTAGCGGTCGATGGAGGCACTCTTTACTGGTTAGAGTCCCGGCCCGAGGAGGACGGCAGAAATGTTTTGGTATGCCGTTCCCGGGACGGGAAAATTACAGACCTCACGCCAGCGCCGATTAACGTTCGATCCCGCGTTCACGAATATGGTGGCGGTGCATATAACGTGAAAGATGAACACATTATTTTCGTCGATCTTGCTGACCAGCAAGTGAATTTGATCGAAGATGGAAACTCCCGTCCCCTGACCCCGACAGGGGAAGCTAGCCTGCGCTATGCCGACTTTGACATCGATACCAGACGCCAACGTGTACTGTGTATTCGTGAGGATCACCGTGGCGACGGGGAACCGGTCAACGCTATTGTTGCCCTCAATTTTACCGGCGATACAACCGAAGGAACGGTGCTCATACAAGGGCATGACTTCTTTGCCTACCCCCGTTTATCGCCGAACGGCAGACGCTTGGCCTGGATCAGTTGGGACCATCCCAATATGCCATGGGACGGCACTGAACTGTGGGTCGCCGATGTAGGCGCCGACGGCAACCTTAGTGCTGCCCAGCGTATTGCCGGGGGGCACGACATCGCCGTGTTCCAGCCAGCATGGTCGCCCGATGGCGTGCTGCACTTCGTCGCAGATCCTACCGGATGGTGGAACCTTTACGCTTGGCACGATGGTATGGCCATCAACCTATGCCCCGAGAAGGCCGAATTCGGCTTGCCTATGTGGGGGCTGGGCACTGCCACCTACGCCTTCATAAAAGAAGGCACCATTGCCTGTCGTTATACGCGTGCTGGAGAAGCCAAGCTGGGCATTCTGACCGACGGTACTCTTATTGGGGTAACCACTCCCTTCGTCAACATGGGAACGCCCGCACTGATCGGCAACCTACTGGCGCTAACCGGAACAGGGGACACGGAGCCGACCCAGTTGATCCTAATCAATTTAAAAACAGGCACCACCGAAACGGTACGGCGTTCTACCACCATCGACGTCGAACCTGGATACGTCTCCACCGCCCGGCCAATCGCTTTTCCCACGGCGGACAGGCGCACCGCATATGCTTTTTTCTATCCGCCGGCTAATCAGGATTTCCACGCTATTGAGGGGGAGCTCCCCCCGTTAATTGTACGCTCACATGGCGGGCCCACTGCAGCTACCGGCCCTGGCTATTCCCCTGCCATTCAATACTGGACCAGTCGCGGTTTTGCCGTTGCCGACGTCAATTACGGCGGCAGCACAGGCTACGGCCGCGTCTATCGTGAACATCTGGACGGCGCCTGGGGCATAGTCGATGTCGATGACTGCGAAGCCGCCGCCCTATATCTCGTTGATCAAGGACTAGCCGACCCAGCTCGCCTGATTATCCGTGGCGGCAGCGCCGGCGGCTACACGACGCTGGCCGCTCTGACCTTCCGCGATACCTTCAAGGCAGGCGCCAGCCTGTACGGTATCGGCGACCTAATGGCACTTGCCAAGGACACCCACAAGTTCGAAAGCCGCTATCTCGATCGCCTAATCGGACCGTTGCCAGACGCCGAAGCCCTTTACGCAGAGCGATCTCCGCTGTACCACGCCGAGAGCCTGAACTGCCCCGTCATCTTCTTTCAGGGCCTGGATGATAAAGTCGTTCCCCCGAATCAAGCGAAAGCGATGGTAGCGGCGCTAGAAGCCAAAGATATTCCTGTCGCCTACGTCCACTTCGAGGGTGAAGGCCACGGTTTCCGCAAGGCAGAGAATATTATCCGCGCCCTTGAAGCGGAGCTTTCATTCTACGCTCAAATATTTGGCTTCACTCCCGCCGACGACATCGACGTGGTAGCGATTCGCAATATTTAACGGGGGGAGGCATAAGCGACGATTACAGCAAAACATGCCGTGCACCGGCTAGCTCAGGATAGCGGCTCAATATCACCAATTTCTTGGTCGACGACGAACCGGGCAATGAAGACATCGAGTGAATTGCTGGAAATCGCCTCACGCAAGCCAGCCATCAAATCCTGATAGTGGGTCAAGTTGTGCCATGTGAGCAGCATAGAACCAAGGATTTCACCAGATTTAACCAGATGATTCAGGTAAGCCCGCGAATAGGAGCTACAGGCCGGACAACAGCAGTTTTCGTCCAGCGGTCGGGAATCTCCGGCATGACGGGCGTTGCGCAAATTAACGGTGGCACGGCGGGTGAATGCTTGGCCCGTACGCCCGGACCGGGTTGGCATTACGCAGTCAAACATGTCGATGCCACGGGCGACAGCACCAACGATGTCAGCCGGCTTTCCAACCCCCATCAGGTACCGCGGCTGTTCAGCCGGGAGTCGAGACACGACGCCATTCAGTACAGTAAACATCTGCGCCTGACCCTCCCCCACAGCGAGGCCTCCAATGGCGTAACCATCAAATCCGATAGCCGCCAGGCGCTCCGCAGATTCAATACGAAGATCGGAGAAGACACTTCCTTGGTTTATTCCGAACAGGCCATATCCGGGCTTCTCATTGAATGCCTGCTTGCTGCGCTCGGCCCACCCCATCGATAGCCGCATGGATTCAGCCGCTTGCGCTTCGGTCGCCGGCCATTGGGTACATTCGTCGAATGCCATAGTGATATCAGCATCCAATAGCCGCTGGATATCGATAGAGGACTCTGGTGTCAGTCGGTGGCGGCTACCATCGATATGTGACTGAAAGGTGACGCCGTCAACATCAAGCTTGCGAAGCTGACTCAGCGACATAACCTGGAAGCCCCCTGAATCGGTGAGAATCGGCCCTGGCCAGTTCATGAACGTGTGCAGCCCACCAAGCGCCGCAACTCGCTCAGCGCCCGGCCGCAACATCAGGTGATAAGTATTGCCAAGAATGATATCAGCCCCTGTTTCAGCCACAGATTCAGGGAGCATGGCCTTAACAGTTCCAGTCGTACCAACAGGCATAAAAGCTGGCGTTTCGACGCTGCCGTGGGCGGTTTCCAACCGGCCGCGCCTAGCTGCCCCATCAGTTGCCAATATCGTATATTCAATTCCGATCACGCGGCATCCTGTATGTTGAGCAAGCATGCATCGCCATAGGAGTAAAAGCGGTACTCAGCAGCCACGGCGTGACGGTATGCCGCCTTCATTCGAGCCGTTCCCGCGAAGGCACAAACCAGCATGAACAAAGTCGACTTCGGTAGATGAAAATTCGTAAGTAGCTGCCTCACCACCTTAAAACGATAACCCGGCAGAATAAATAGATCCGTATCGCCTTCGAACTGTTGAACAGTACCATCCGCTGCTGCCGCCGATTCCAATAACCGCAAAGCCGTTGTGCCGCCAGCGATGACGCGACCACCCCGTGCGCGTGTACGATTCACTGCAGCGGCGGCATCTGCCGATATAGAACCCCACTCAGCGTGCATGACGTGATCCGTTACATCGTCACTTCTCACCGGCAGAAATGTCCCGGCACCCACATGTAGCGTTATCGCGACGCGATCGACTCCCCGAGCCTTAAGCGCGGTTAGTACGGATGGCGTGAAGTGCAGGCCAGCCGTCGGCGCAGCAACTGCGCCGGGATGCGTGGCAAATACGGTCTGATAATCGTCACTATCGGCTGAATTGGGCTGTCCCCGTTTAATATAGGGTGGCAGAGGCATTGTACCCACCGCCTCCAATGCCGATGCCAGCTCCCCGCCCGCTTGGTCAAACGCCAAGATGACTTCGCCGCCCTCCCCCTTTTGCTGGACAGAAGCGGACAGGTCTCCAGGAAAATCGATACGATCGCCGATGTGCAGCCGCCGCGCAGGCTTAGCAAAGGCGCGCCAGACGTCTGATTCCTGTTGCTTGTGCAAGGTGACTTCAATCCCCGCTTCTCCGCGCCGACCGCTCAAGCGCGCCGGGATGACGCGGGTGTCGTTGACCACAAGCAAGTCACCAGGCCGCAGTAAATTTGGCAAGTCCCAAAAATGACGATCAGAATTCTCACGCTG
>CAUZNJ010000102.1:0-6903 GCA_963580965.1 Alphaproteobacteria bacterium
ATACCCTGTCCGACTATGTCAAGAATTTGCCGGTTGGGTTCTTTTCCTCGGATTCCGCCGGCAGGTTTTTGTACGCAAATCGGGCTCTCGCCCGGTGGCTCGGCAGTACGCCGGAAGCCCTGTGCAGAGACGGCGTGCGTTTCGCTGATTTTGTTGTTGCTGAAGGCTCGCGAGACGGCCCCGCGGTTGGCGATCTTTTCAGTGCTCATCGGGGTGGCGGTGATGGCGATATAGTTCTGCGTGGCCACAAGGGCGCGCCATTCCGGGCCCACTTAGTGCAGTCAGAACTTGCCGGGTCTGACGGCGCCATCTCTCACACCCGTTCCCTGGTCATGCGTGATCTAACACGGATTGAGGGGGACCCTGGCGCACCGTCGCCGCTACAGCGGCTGCGCTGGCTCTTCGATCAGGCCCCGGTGGGCGTTGTCATGGTCGACCTACAAGGTAATGTTAGTGACTGTAATCGCGCGTTTCTTAAGCTGATCGGCCTGCACCGGGATGCCGTTGTCGATCACCCCTTAACTGACCGCGTTAGTCTGGAAGACCGCGGCGCTGTCGCGGCCCAGCTCTCGAAAGTGGTGATGGGCACCATGAGGGCGGCGCGGCTAGAAGCGCGTATGCCGGGAGTCGGGGGTGATGTGGTCGCCTCTCTCTACGCCAGCCACACCGAAGACGTGGAGGGGGAGGTCGCCGGCCTTGTCGTACATTTTATCGACACTACAGAGCAGAAACATCTGGAGGCGCAGTTCGCCCAGTCGCAGAAAATGCAGGCGGTGGGCCAGCTTGCTGGTGGCGTTGCCCATGATTTCAACAATCTGCTGACTGCCATGATTGGCTTTTCTGATCTGCTTCTTGAGCGCCATGGGCCGGAGGATCCGTCCTTCGCCGACATCATGCAGATCAAGCAAAATGCCAACCGGGCCACTAATTTGGTGCGCCAGTTGCTTGCCTTCTCACGTAAGCAGACCCTTAAGCCGGTATTTGTCGATATCACCGGTGCGCTTTCCGACATGTCAAGCCTGCTACGCCGCCTGATGGGCGAAAACCTAAAACTCGTCATGGAACATGGCGAGGAACTTGGCTATGTGCGGGTTGATCCCGGTCAAATGGATCAGGTCATTATTAACCTCGCGGTTAATTCCCGCGATGCCATGCCGGGCGGGGGCACCCTGACCTTGCGGACTTCGCGCCTGCGTTTCGACGAGACGGTAGAAAGAGGCGCGGAGCTGATCCCCGCCGGTGATTATGTGATGGTGGAAGTCGCCGATACCGGAGTGGGCATCCGTAAGGAAAATATGGGGATGATCTTCGAGCCATTTTTCTCGACCAAGGAAGCGGGGGCGGGTACTGGTCTTGGACTCTCCACCGTTTATGGCATCATTAAGCAGACCGAAGGCTATATCGTCGTCGATAGTACCCCTGGCGAGGGCACGACATTTAGAATTTATCTGCCTCGGTACGAACCTTCCGGTGCCGAATCGGTGGCGGATAGCATTGGAGCAGGGGAAGCCAAAATCGGTATCTCTGGGTGGGATGGCGATGCCGACCTTTCCGGTGCGGGCACCGTGCTGCTTGTCGAAGATGAGGACGCTGTGCGCCTGTTTGGTGCGCGGGCGCTGCGTAATAAAGGTTATCGGGTGCTAGAGGCAGCGAATGGCGAATTGGCGCTCGATGTCATCAATGCAGGCAACCGCCATATTGACCTCATCATCAGCGATGTCGTGATGCCAGGCATGGATGGTCAGGCCTTTGTTAAACTTGTGCGCCAGGAACTTCCTCGAGTCCGTGTCATCTTGATGTCGGGCTATGCCGAGGATGTCGTGTCGGATGACATCTGGAATGATCCCACCATCCACTTTCTGCCCAAGCCCTTCACTCTGCACGGCCTCGCCACCAAGGTTAAGGATGTAATGGCGGAGGGCTGAGTTCTAGTGTTTCTTCTGCTTAGATCAAAACCAGAACATTGGCCGTTGCTTAATTAGAACAAAAGAAGTACAAAGGTGCAGGTTTGCATCATTGTCGGCCCTGTGAAATAAGGAGTAAAGCGTCATGACTGAGAGAGCATTGCGCCTGGTGGAAGGCGGTTCCGTGAACAAAGAAAAGGCGATCGACAGCGCCGTTGCCCAAATCGAACGAGCGTTCGGCAAGGGTTCTATTATGCGTCTCGGCCAAAGTGAGACGGCTGTGCAGCTCGAAGCCGTTTCGACTGGATCACTCGGTCTTGATATCGCTCTTGGGATCGGCGGACTACCACGTGGCCGGGTGGTCGAAATCTATGGGCCAGAAAGCTCGGGTAAGACGACCCTAGCGCTGCACGTCATTGCTGAGGCGCAGAAGCTTGGCGGGACCTGCGCTTTTATTGACGCCGAGCATGCCCTCGATCCGGAATATGCCCGCAAGCTAAAAGTTGATATCGATAACTTGCTGATTTCCCAGCCCGATGCTGGTGAGCAAGCGTTGGAGATTGCCGATACGCTGGTGCGTTCCGGTGCGGTCAGCGTTCTGGTCATCGACAGCGTTGCTGCCCTGGTACCGCGTGCCGAGTTGGAAGGCGAGATGGGCGACGTCCACGTCGGGCTGCAAGCTCGCTTGATGAGCCAGGCGTTACGCAAGCTCACCTCCTCTGTTGCCCGCTCCAACACCACCATCATCTTCATCAACCAGATCCGCATGAAAATTGGTGTTATGTTTGGTAGTCCCGAAACGACGAGTGGTGGTAACGCACTGAAGTTTTATGCGTCGGTTCGTCTCGATATCCGCCGCATCGGCGCCATCAAGAACGGTGACGAGGTGGTCGGCAATCAGACACGTGTTAAGGTGGTGAAGAACAAGGTGGCTCCGCCATTTAAGACTGTTGAATTCGACATCATGTATGGCGAGGGCGTGTCCAAGATGGGCGAAGTTCTCGATCTCGGCGTCAAGGCCGGCATTGTCGATAAGTCCGGCTCCTGGTTTTCTTACAACTCTGAGCGTATCGGGCAAGGACGAGAAAATGCCAAACAATTCCTGAGCGAACGCGAGGACTTGGCGGGCGCTATCGAAGCGGTAATCCGTCAGAACGCAGGCCTTGTTGCCAACACGACGTTGGGTGGCGAAGAAATTGCCACCGAGGATAAACCCAACGACGGGATGACTGATGATCCTTCAGTGGGATTCGTCGGAGGTGACTGAGTTAGAGTTTTTTTTTAGTATCCCTTAATGGGGTAAGCGGCCCCTGTTTTTGGCGGGGGCCGTTTCTCGTTGCGCTTTTTGTTAAATGGGGGGCAGCGTTTGGTGGTTAATGAATATTTTAACCTCAAACGGAAGCATTTTAATGGCGCCGGACGCGGCGGTCTGTCTCCGTAAGAATGCTTCCGTTTGAGGTTAAAACGCTCTATTGGTCTATGAACGGCGCGGCCTAGGCCGTTGCCACCAGGAATACACTCAAAAACCGATTAAAGGGAGACAACCCATGGTGCAAATTAAGAATATTGCCAAAGAGCGGATGCAGAAGGGCGGTATCGCCATTGGCATGGGTGTGAGGGTAGCTCGCACTGTTGATGTCGGCATGCTTGGTGAAACGGCGGGATTTGATTGGCTGTTTATCGATAACGAGCACACATCGATGGACATGACTATGACATGTGAGATTGCCACAGCCGCGCTTGGTCAGGGCATTACGCCGATTGTGAGGGTTCCCGGAAAGCAGCATTTCCATTCCTCCCGGGTGCTTGACAATGGCTCCCAAGGTATCGTCGTCCCTCATGTTGAAAGCGCCGAGGAAGCCAAGGCGATCGCCGATTTCAGTAAGTTCCCGCCAATCGGCCATCGGTCCATCTCGCGTGCCAGTGCGCTGATCGCTTTCCGTGATATGCCGGTGCGTGAATTTGTCGATGCGGTTAACGAAGCTACGCTGGTGACGGTCATGATTGAAAGCCCGAATGCGGTGAAAAATGCCGAGGAGATTGCCGCAGTTCCGGGTGTTGACTGCCTGCTTATCGGCACCAATGACTTCTGTGCTGAGGCTGGCATTCATGGCCAATACGACCATGAGATAACCATTGAAGCTTATAAGCGGGTCATTGGCGCTTGCCAAAAGCATAAGAAATTTCCGGGTATGGCCGGTATCGGCAGCGAGGCGATCATGCAAATGTACGTCGAGATGGGTGCTCAGCTTTTGCTAGCCGGCAGTGACCACTCTGCCATTCTGTCAGCTGGAAAGGCTCGGACATCCTTCCTGCGCAATATCAACAACAAGTAAGTCCTTCTATGAATGGGGCTGGTAGATGTTGTGTCCACCGGCCCCATTTCTGCCCAACAATCAGTCGATCTGCGAACGGATATCCTTAACTCGTTGGCGCATGCCTGAAATCATCATACCAACGTCGTTTCCTACGGAGATTTGGCGAAAGCCCATGTCGCACAAGGTCTTCAGTAGCCCCGGGGCGCCGCCCTTTATGCCGCCACCCAACGACACATGAGTGCCATTCTTCTTTGCTGCTGCGCAAATTTTCTCAAGGGCCTTTAGTAGAATGTCATTGTCGAATTGCCCGGGAATGCCCAATTCTGCGGTTAAGTCGCTGGTGCCTACCAGCAGGCAATCCACACCGTCTACCGCGGCAATGGCATCGACGTTTTGAAGGCCATCGCGGGATTCAATCATAGCGAAGACCATGGTCTCGTCATTGATCTGTTCCTGAACCTTCAATAAAGGTTTCTGTGATAGATATTGCTGCGGAATGCTTGATGAGTTCGAGCGGTGGCCGGTCGGCGGATACTTGCAGCAGTCAACCATGCGTTTCGCATCTTCGGGTCCGGAAATATGCGGGGCGATGATACCCATTGCACCAAGATCGAGAACCTGTGCCGCAACGTCATAGGAACCGGCGGGGACGCGCACGAATGGTGCGATGCCAACAGCCAGTGATGTGACGCAGATCTGCCCAGTCTCGGCAACGGAAATGCCACTGTGTTCCATGTCAACATAAAGGCAGTCATAGCCCGCAGCCTTCGCTGCCAAGGCTATGTCGACGGAACGGATCTGGCGCACGCTGAACATCAGAGATAGTCCCCCGGCATCGAGAATCTTTTTGGTGGGGTTGAATACGGCCCCTTCGGCGTTGCCTGACATGGTTTGGTCCCTCCCAAGCTATTTGTTCGGCATCGGTCCGCCTCTTTAATGTGGTGGGGCGGATACGATTTTAATATCAACTCATTTAATCAACCCCTTTATAAGGCCGCTACGTCCGCCAAGCCACGTCATAGCAATAAGCCTTGATTGTGCCAGCGCGATAAGTGTGCCGGGAGAACTGGCGGGTCGGGGAATTCCGGTGTAAAAGCTGTACTTTCCGACCATACTGAGGTCGCGGTAGGTAACGGCCATTCGTTTCACATTTTGTATTGAGCCCCATGCAAAGCACCAACGATATCCGCCGCGCCTTTCTCGAATTTTTTTCCGGAAATGGCCATAAAATCGTCGAATCGAGCGCGCTTGTCCCGCGGAATGATCCGACGTTGATGTTTACCAACGCCGGGATGGTGCAGTTCAAGAACGTTTTTACGGGCCTCGAAGAGCGTACTTATAAGCGGGCCACGAGCTCGCAGAAGTGCGTTCGCGCCGGGGGCAAGCACAATGACTTGGAAAACGTTGGCTATACGGCCCGTCACCACACGTTTTTCGAGATGCTTGGCAATTTTTCATTTGGTGATTATTTCAAGGAACAGGCCATCGAAATGGCTTGGAATTTGATCACTAAAGAATTTGGCCTGCCGAAAGATCGATTACTGACAACGGTCTATGCTGACGACGATGATGCCTTCGATCTATGGAAAAAAATTGCCGGCCTGCCTGATAGCCGCATCATTCGCATTAATACCTCCGACAATTTCTGGGCCATGGGCGACACTGGCCCCTGTGGGCCATGCTCTGAGATTTTTTACGATCACGGTGACCATATTCCGGGTGGACCTCCGGGTAGCCCGGACGAGGACGGCGACCGCTTTATCGAAATCTGGAATTTGGTGTTCATGCAATACGAGCAGGTAACGCCGGACCAGCGCAATGATCTCCCTCGTCCGTCCATTGACACCGGCATGGGGTTGGAGCGTATGTGCGCTATCCTCCAGGGTACCCATGATAACTATGAAACTGATCAATTCCGCGCCTTAATCAACGCGTCCGCCGATGCCACGGGCACACATCCGGACGGCGATTACCGAGTTTCCCACCGGGTCATCGCCGACCACCTGCGAGCCGCAAGCTTTCTTATTGCTGACGGCGTGCTGCCCTCAAACGAAGGGCGGGGATACGTCGTGCGCCGAATTATGCGCCGCGCTATGCGCCACGCACATCTAATTGGCTGTACTGATCCCCTGTTGTGGCGGTTGGTGCCGGCCCTTGTGACCCAGATGGGACAAGCTTTTCCTGAGCTGCATCGCGCGGAATTTTCGATTTCAGAGACTTTGCAACTTGAAGAAACGCGTTTTAAACAAACCTTGGAGCGCGGACTGAAGCTCCTTGATGAAGCGACGGAAGGTTTGAGCGACGGAGGCACCCTTTCCGGTGACACCGCGTTTCGTCTTTATGACACCTTTGGATTTCCCCTTGATCTTACAGAGGATGCGCTGCGCCAGCGCGGTATTTCCGTCGATAATGCTGCGTTTAAGGTCGCAATGGAACGCCAACGTGCCGATGCTCGTAAGGCTTGGGCAGGGTCTGGCGAGGCGGCGACGGAAGAGGTGTGGTTTGAAATTCGCGAGGCTGTTGGTGCCACGGAATTTCTCGGCTACAACACTGATGTTGCCGAGGGCAAAGTGTGTGCCCTGATTGTCGACGGCAAGCGTGTCGACAAGGCTGAGGCTGGCTCAGAAGTAGCCGTTATCGTCAATCAGACCCCGTATTACGCAGAGTCGGGCGGCCAGGTC
>CAUZNJ010000103.1:0-6864 GCA_963580965.1 Alphaproteobacteria bacterium
TCCAAAGGGGCTGATGCAGCCGATCTGAATGCGCGCTCGGTCGTCACGCATAGCTGTTTTTAGCCGGCGTTCCACCTGTGCTTGATTGCGCGGGTTATCCATATCTATGAAGTCGATGACAACTAGGCCCGCCATTTCGCGGAGTCGCAGTTGGCGGGCGACCTCGTCAGAAGCCTCCAAGTTAGTCTTAAGTGCCGTTTCTTCGATGTTGCGTTGGCGGGTTGAGCGACCCGAATTGACGTCAATAGAAACCAGGGCCTCCGTTGGATTAATGACGATGTAGCCACCGGATGGCAGTGAAACATCAGGATTGTAGATGCCGTTGAGCTGGCCATCCACTTTGTACTGCTGGAACAGCGGTATTGTATCCACTGGGTGTGCCTTGACCCGTTTGACATGACTCGGCATGAGCAGGCGCATTAGATTTCGAGCAGTCAGATAGCCATCATCACCGTCGACGATGATTTCTTCGAAGTCATTAGCATAAAGGTCGCGGATGGTGCGCTTGATTAGGTTTGCTTCTTCATAGATCAAGGTAGGCGCAGTGGATGCTAGTGTCAGTGACCGGATACTTTCCCACAGCCGCATGAGATAGTTGTAATCGCGCTTAATTTCGGTCTTGTTACGTTCAGCGCCAGCAGTGCGCACAATGACGGCCATCCCCTCGAGGATTTCCAGCTCCTTGAGTACGGCTTTGAGCCGGGTGCGGTCCTTGCCGGTACCAATTTTGCGAGAAACGCCGCCGCCGCGGGCTGTATTAGGCATTAGAACGCAGTAGCGGCCTGCCAGCGATAAATAGGTGGTCAGCGCAGCACCCTTGGTCCCGCGCTCTTCTTTAACCACTTGCACCAAAATGATCTGGCGGCGCTTGATGACTTCCTGAATTTTGTAGTTGCGGAAAGGCTGTGTCGAGCGGCGGACCTCCAGGTCCTCGCTGTCGTTGCCTTCGATCGTTTCGATGTCGCCCTCGGAATCGTCGTCGCTGGCCTTACTATTCTCACCATCAGTCGTATTGGCGGCGGCTTCTTCAGCCTCTTCGGCAGCGCGTTCGGCTGCCTGTTGCTCGGCCACAAGCTTTTCCCGGTCGGAAATCGGAATCTGATAGTAATCAGGGTGGATTTCACTAAATGCCAGAAAACCATGGCGATTACCGCCATAGTCGACGAAGGCAGCCTGGAGTGACGGTTCTACCCGCGTTATTTTAGCGAGATAGATATTGCCTTTGAGCTGTTTGCGGTCAGCGGCTTCAACTTCGAAATCTTCAAGCCGTTCGTCGGCCATTACCACGACCCGAGTTTCCTCCGGGTGGGTGGCGTCGATTAACATTCTTTTGGTTGTCATTAACGTGAAGTCTCCTAGCCACCTCTCGGCCGGGTCTAAAGTTCGGCTCAGGTTGGCGGCATTGTTGGGGTGAATTACCGGCGGCGCCTGCGAACGGCCTGCCTAGTACCCCGAAAACGGAGATTTGGCTGATTGGTGCTCGCGCTGCTCGTGCCGGCATGGGAATCCTAGCGCTGTCATGGAACAACAGCGGTCGTTGTGAAACAAAAAACTATCTCCCATCGCAAATTCTGCCCTATTGAGGAAGGCAAAATATATTGCCATGGCAGTTTAAGCGTTGGGTTAATTACGGCGAACCGCAGAGTTAATTGTGAGTAACTCATGATTAACATAAACGTAGGACTTTGGCGGGACAATCATCTTGTTGTGATCTCACGGTCCCAATGACGGAACATCGGTAGGAATTGAATTATTCCGAACTTGGAGACCAGTATGTTGATTTTGGAGAGGTAGCAACGCCAAGATGTTGCTAATTCTACGATTCTGGAGAATACGGGCGCGCGAAGTAGCGAGTGTTGTACAGGCATGCTTGGCTTTCAGTCTCGTGGCGTCGACGACCTATGCTGCTGACGTCGTTGTCAGCGATATCCGGGTTGCCGACCACGGTGCGAAAACCAGGATAGTCTTCGATCTCAGCAATTCAATCGAGTTCAAGACTTTCGTCCTTACTGACCCAAACCGAATGGTGCTCGATTTACCCGAGGTACGGTTGCTTTTACCTACCCGTCCGTTGCCCAGTGGTATCGGATTGCTACGCCAGTTCCGCTATGGCCTCTTTCAGCCCGGTCAGTCGCGTGTAGTGATTGACCTTTCACGCCCTGCCATCATCGAGAACAGCTTCCTTATGCCGCCGGTAGGGGGGCATCGCTATCGTCTGGTGATTGACCTGTTGCTGGAGGAAAAGGCTGCAGTACTCGCCGAGTCCCAGACAACTCCTGAAGAAGTGCCGGTAGATAAAAGCGGAGTCGATTTCGCTGCTGTGGAAACGCTGGGTAGTCCGGCCACCAAGGCATTCGCCCTGCCGCCCCGAAAACCCCGGGCTAAGCAGAAAACCTGGGTGGTTGCCCTCGATTCTGGTCATGGCGGGGTTGATCCCGGCGGCATCGGCGCTAGCGGCACGTATGAAAAACACATCACCCTGGCAATGGCGCGCGAGATTGGAGCGGCTTTGGAAAAGACCGGCCGCTATAAGGCCGTTCTGGTGCGCGACCGTGATGTCTTTATCCGTTTGCGCGATCGCATCGCCATCGCTAGGACCGCGGGTGCCGATTTGTTCATCTCGCTACATGCCGACGTCATCGCTAATAAGGCTGTTAGAGGCTTATCTGTCTACACGCTTTCGGAAAAGGCTTCCGACGAAGAGTCGGCTCTGTTGGCGGACATGAGCAACAAGTCGGATCTTATCGCCGGAGTTGATCTTTCTAACAAAACGCTAGAAGTCACGAACATCCTAATTGATCTGGCTCAGCGCGAGACGATGAACGACTCGTCGCGCTTTGCTGGCCATGTGGTTAAGCAGTTGTCGCGAGAAACGAAGCTCCTCAATAATACACACCGATTTGCTGGATTTGCTGTTCTCAAGGCCCCGGATGTACCCTCAGTTCTTATTGAGCTGGGATTTCTATCCAACGTGGACGATGAAGCCGCCTTGAAGAATCGTAGCTATCGCGACAAGCTTTCTCAAGCGACAGTGCGCGCTGTCGAGGACTACTTCCAGGAGATGGAACAGGCCCAGGCGCGGTGAAAGCTATCTGGTTGGGCCCTAAGATTGACATATTTTCGGCTTATCATTCGACGTTGATGAAATTGCGCTGTGGAATCAGTGCATTAAAAATACCACTAACTGCTACCAGGTTTCCCGCAACAATGTGCTGGGGAAAGGTCAAATTGACCATATCTTGCGGAGAATAGAAGGCCCATGTTGCGTTTGCTAATGACATGCATCGGCGGTCTGTTGATCCTCGCCATAGTCGGCGTGGTCGGGGCGGTCGGCGTGTTCTATCACTTCGGCCGTGGACTTCCTGATTATCGCCAGCTTGCCGACTACGAACCGCCCGTCATGACCCGCGTACATGCGGCCGACGGCAGCCTGATTTCTGAATATGCCCAGGAAAAACGAGTCTTCGTCCCCATTGAGGCAATGCCGAAGCACATTATCAATACTTTTCTCGCTGCCGAGGACAAATCTTTCTACGAGCATCCTGGCGTAAATATGTTCAGCGTTGCCCGAGCCATGGTCACTAACCTGCGCAATATAGGCTCGGATCGCCGGCCGGTTGGTGCCTCGACCATAACGCAGCAGGTTGCCAAGAATTTCCTGCTTACCAATGAGGTGTCGTTGGAACGGAAGGTTAAGGAGGCAATTCTTGCTTTCCGTATAGAACAGGCTCTGTCCAAGAACCGTATCCTCGAGCTTTATCTCAACGAGATATATCTGGGCATTGGCTCCTATGGGATCGCAGCGGCGGCCCTCAACTATTTCGATAAATCCCTCAATGAATTGAGTGTTGCTGAGTCAGCCTATCTTGCCGGCCTGCCTAAAGCGCCGAACAATTATCATCCGTTGCGTCATCCAGCCGCTGCTTTGGCGCGCCGCAATTGGGTCATAGGGCGGCTGATGGATGAGAAGCTTATCTCTCCCAGCGAGGCCAAAATGGCGGTGGCAACACCGCTGGCCATGGAGAAGCGTGGTAAATCTGCAACCGTCGAGGCTGATTATTTTGCTGAAGAGGTTCGTCGCCAACTCGCGGACCGATACGGCGAGACCATCCTGTATCGTGGCGGCCTATCCGTGCGGGCGACGCTCGAGCCTCGGTTGCAGAAAATCGCCGACCGGGTTTTGCGCGCTGGGCTTGAGGCGTATGATCGCCGCCACGGTTGGCGTGGCCCTGTTGCCCATGAAGACATCCTCGAGGGGAGCAGTTGGACCGGCATTCTAGACGGTATTCCTTCACAAGGAAATTTGCGTAATCGCCAGCTGGCGGTCGTCCTAGACGTTGCTGCCAAGAGTGTAAAGATTGGCCTAAAGAATGGTGAAAAGGGAACGATTCCTTTTGCTGAAATGGAGTGGGCGCGCAATTGGATCAAGGGACAGCGCTATGGATACCAGCCTAAGAAGCCGGCAGATGTTTTAGCGATCGGTGATGTCGTCATTGTCGATGCTATTGCATTAGACGCTAAGGGCGAAGCCTATCTAAAAGAGGCTTTCGCGTTGCGTCAGATACCCGACATCGGCGGCGCCCTCGTGGCTATCAATCCCCATACAGGCCGCGTTCTAGCAATGAGCGGGGGTTACGACTACGACGCAAGCCAGTTTAACCGGGCGACACAGGCCTATCGCCAGCCCGGATCTGCTTTTAAGCCCTTCGTCTACCTTGCCGCGCTTGACGCCGGCTATACGCCGTCCACCCTCATTCTTGACGCGCCGTTCGTTATAGATCAGGGGCCCGGGCTGCCGAAGTGGCGGCCGGCCAATTATACGAACAAATTTTACGGCCCCAGCACCATGCGACTGGGTTTGGAGAAGTCCCGAAACCTGATGACCGTGCGTCTTGCCCAGACGATTGGTATGGAGCGGGTGGCTGATTACGCTGAACGGTTTGGCATCGTCGATCGCGCATCGCGCCAGCTTTCTATGTCGCTTGGTGCTGGCGAGACAACCTTGCTGCGCTTGACAGCGGCATACGCCACGCTGGTGAACGGGGGTAAGAAAATCACGCCGAGCTTGATCGATCGAATCCAGGACCGCAATGGCCGCACCGTTTTTCGTCATGATGGGCGAGAGTGCCTGTCATGTCGCAATATGTTTTGGGCAAATCAGCCGGTGCCCACGGTGGCGGACAACCGGCCAGAAATTACTGAGCCGGCGAGCGCCTATCAAGTGGTAAGCATGCTCCAAGGCGCGGTTGAACGTGGCACTGGCCGGCGGGTCGCTGCTGTCGGAAAACCATTGGCAGGGAAGACAGGGACCACAAATAAGAGTATGGACGCATGGTTTATTGGCTTTTCTCCTGACCTTGTGGTTGGGGTATTCACGGGCTTCGACCTTCCGCGTTCGTTAGGTGAGCGAGAACAGGGGGCCTCGGTTGCGGCACCCATTTTCCGCGATTTTATGGCTGAGGCACTAAAAGACCAGCCAGGAATTCCCTTTCGAATTCCGCCGGGCATCCGGCTTGTGCGCATTAATGCTAACACCGGTGAAGAGGCTCGCTGGGGAGACCGGGACGTCATCACTGAGGCATTCAAACCCGGAACTGAGCCGGGAGGAAATAACCAAGCCCTTGAAGGAATAGGGTCTTTCGGAGCGGCCAGTGGCGCTAAGGAAATGACAGGAACGGGCGGCCTTTACTAATTAATTATTGGCGGGTTGGTATGGCTAAAACTAAGTAATTGTTGCACTAGTGCGTTGTTTATCCATCTGCCAAATAATAGCCGACGGCCTGTAAAATTCAGGTCTTCTGGAATCTGAATTGGCGACGCTTGTCGCGTTGAGATCTATCGTGATTGCCAGCGTTAGAGAGGGTTCTCATCATATCACGATACGAACACACTAATATTCCTTGATCGAATAGAGATAATACCAGCTGAGCCGGACTGATGCCCGTGATGAGATTTTAACAAAGTAGGACAAAATTCTAATATTTATATTGATATAGAGTTTGCTGTAATGCCGCTCGATCTAGGGGTTGATTAAGCTAGGCGGCCGCTCTGGAAGTCGGCGATGGCCTGTTGTATTTCTTCAGCCGTATTCATGACGAAGGGTCCATATTTTACGATGGGTTCTCTGAGCGGCCGGCCAGCAATCAACAACAGGCGTGCTGGGCTATTGCCGCCCGATATTGATACGGTATCGCCCGTACCCAGAACGGCAATCTGGTTGCGTAATATGGGCGCATTTCCTATCGTGATGTCACCGTTCCCCTCGAATACGTAGACGAAGGCGCTGTAGTTTGCCGGCAGCGAGTGGGAAAAGGTGGCATTGGCCGGCAGTGCAATGTCCAGGTAGGTTGGATCTGTCGAATCCGCAACTATCGGCCCACGCGCACCTCCATATGTGCCGGCAATGACCTTTACCTGAGTATTATTGTCTAGGGTAACCATCGGGATCGATTCAGGCTGAATGTCCTGATATCGAGGTGTGGTCATCTTGTCCTTGGCGGGTAGGTTGACCCAAAGCTGGAACCCCCACATCAAACCGTCTTCCTGCTCGGGCATTTCCGAATGGACGATGCCGCGTCCCGCGGTCATCCATTGCAGGCTACCGGGGCGCAGCAGTCCGGTGTTACCTTGGTTGTCGCTATGACGCATGCGTCCAGCTAGCATATAAGTAACTGTTTCGAAGCCACGGTGAGGGTGATCGGGAAATCCGGCGAGATAGTCATCGGCTGCGTCAGAGTGGAACTCATCGAGCATAAGGAAAGGGTCGAGGTCGGGTAGTCTCTGCGTGCCGATGATTCGTGTCAGCTTTACACCAGCGCCATCACTTGCTGGCATGCCGCAAAAGACGTCTGCAACGGTGCGGAG
>CAUZNJ010000104.1:0-6815 GCA_963580965.1 Alphaproteobacteria bacterium
AACGAGATCTCCCGCGAGGTGACGGGACGCGCAGTTCAGCTTCTCGGCGCCTATGGTTACTCCCGGGCCTTCCCGCTGGAGCGGCGGATGCGCGACGCCTGGGGGTGGGGTATCGCCGGCGGAACCATTGACATCCAGAAAGTCAATATCGCCGCGGCCATGGCGGGGCGGAGGTTCGATCAGCGCCGGTAATGGTTGTGTGACGTGAACGTCCGGGGTTTTGTCGATTCTTTATCGTTTCTTGACGAAGCGACGCTTATTCGTCAGGCCTGCTAAGAGAGACCGCGAATTATGAGGAGCAAAACATGAACGTCCGTGCCAACTACATCGGTGGCGAATGGGTTAAAAGCCCGCAAGCCTCTCCCAACGTTAATCCATCCGACCTGTCCGATATCATTGGTGAGTACGCAGGTGCCGACCGCGCTCAGGTTGAATCCGCCATACAGGCGGCCAAGGCGGCAGCGCCGGCATGGGGGGGCTCCAATATCCAGCAGCGCTCCGAGATTCTCGACGCCATCGGTACGGAAATTCTGGCGCGCAAGGACGAACTGGGCCGATTGCTATCGCGCGAGGAGGGAAAGACGTTGGCCGAGGGAATTGGTGAGGCCACCCGTGCTGGACAGATTTTCAAGTTCTTCGCCGGCGAAGCGGTGCGCATCACCGGTGACCTAATTGATTCTATTCGTCCCGGCCTGACCGTCGAGATGACCCGTGAGCCGGTGGGTGTAATTGGCATCATCACACCGTGGAATTTTCCTATCGCCATTCCTGCCTGGAAGATTGCGCCAGCGCTGGCATACGGTAACACGGTGGTTTTCAAACCAGCTTCTCTGGTGCCGGGCTGCGCCTGGGCGCTGACTGAAATTCTTGCCAAGGCAGGCCTCCCTGAAGGCGTTCTTAATCTCATCATGGGTTCAGGTTCGGTGGTCGGCGAGGCATTGCTGGATTCTCCCGACATTAGCGCCATCAGCTTTACTGGTTCGGTTGGCACCGGCCGCCACATTGCCGTGCGCTGCGCCGAAACCCACAAGAAAGTGCAGCTTGAAATGGGGGGCAAGAATCCGATAGTGGTCCTCGACGACGCCGACCTCGACACGGCGGTGAATTCGGCTATCAACGGTGCTTTCTTCTCGACCGGCCAACGGTGTACGGCCTCCAGTCGACTGGTTGTTACCAAGGGTATTCATGACCGCTTCGTTGAAGCTATGCTGGCGAAGATGAAAGGGCTCGTTATAGACGATGCGCTGAAGCCGGGAACCCATATCGGACCCGTGGTCGACCGCAGCCAACTTGACGTCGATCTCAACTATCTCGATATCGGCGGAAAGGAAGGTGCTACCGTACACGGCGGTGAGCAGCTAAATCGCGAAACTGAGGGCTTCTACATGGCCCCCGCTTTGCTGACTGGCACTAACAACCAAATGCGCGTTAACCGCGAGGAGATATTTGGTCCCGTTGCCTCAGTGATCCAGGTTGCCGACTATGATGAAGCGCTGGGTGTCGCGAACGATACCGCCTTCGGCCTATCGTCCGGTATTTGCACGTCGTCGCTGAAGCATGCTAGCCACTTCAAGCGCAATAGTCAGGTCGGTATGGTGATGGTTAATCTGCCGACGGCGGGGGTCGATTATCACGTGCCCTTCGGTGGCCGTAAGGGCTCGAGCTATGGTCCGCGCGAACAGGGCCGCTACGCGGTCGAGTTCTACACGACGGTGAAGACGGCCTACGTTCAGCCGTAACTGGAGGCATAAGACCGAGAAGCGGCCAGGCGCCATATCATGGACTCATAAAGCGAGTTTCCTTTACGGCGCGGAGAAAAGAGGCATGGAGAAGAAGACTAACTATCTAGCGATCTCGGTGGGAATTGATTTTGATCCTTCCGATGTGGAAAAATTTAAGGAGCTGATGCAGGTCCACGTCGACAACACCCGCAAGGAGCTCGGCTGCATGTACTTTTAGGTCGCCGAAGACAATGCCGCTCCTAGTAAGTTTCACATATTGGAAACTTATTGCGATCAGGCTGCCATTGAGGAACATGGTAGGGGTCCTTCTCTTGCCGCGTTCCGCAAAGCCTCGGCGCCATTAGTCAAGAAGCGTGTGCTTCAGGATTCGAGGATCTTTACTTCCTAATGCTGCGGGCTAAGAGAAAAATTATTTTTTAGAAGTGGCCGCACGCCTTAGCGTGGAATTTAATGAGGTGACCCTGTCACGCTGACGGCAACACGAGGTGCTAATGGAATCTATTTACTACGTCATTTGTTGGCATTGCCACCGCAAATGCGCTCATTGTTACGAAGATCGCTTCCATCCCTACGTTCGAGAGTCGCTGGAGGCGGTCATAGGGGAGGCAGAAAGAAACGCGCCTCGCATTGTTGCCAATTTTCCCGATCACATGACATTCCTCGACCGGCAATCGCCGGATGCTGCGTTGCCCGGGGGCTTCACCAAACGGGTTGGGCGTATCATCCTATCAGGGGGCGAGGTGCTGACCGATCCGGTGCGCGAACGCGTGCTCTATCCAACGCTGGAAGCTATTCGTGATAAGTACAGCAGCAAGGGTGGGGTCAAGGTCGTCATCCAGACGACGGGTGACTTGGTGACGGCGGAAATTCTGAATGATCTCCTGTCGCGCGGGGTCTGGATGATATCTATATCCGGCATGGATGATTTCCACGTCGGTATGGAGGGGGAAAAGCGCAATCCCGTCATGGCGCGGCTGACTAACATGTTTCAGGCTGCTGGTATGATTGCTTCCGGCGAGCAGGCCCCAAAGCGCAAGTGGACAGAGGAAGAAGGCCCTCTTTACAGTTTTTTTGGCGCCACCGACGATGTCTGGATTGGCAAAATATGGCCGCGCGGCCGTGCCTGGAAAAATGGCCTATCGAAGGCGACGCTTGCTGATAATTTTTGCAATGCCTGGTCGGGGGGGCTTGGCTTCCTCGATCATGCCTATTCGGGGTCGGAGATTTCGGTCGAGCCTAGTGGCGAAGTTCATCCATGCTGCTTGAAGACAGGTCGTTCTCTTGGCAATCTTGTCGAAGAACCGCTCATCGACATCCTAGATAGCTTGGCTGGCCATCCGATCTACGAAGCCCTTAATGCAGGCAAGCCCGAACGCATGGGCCTTCATTATGGCTGGAGCGTCAAGAAATTCCTGTCTGCCTGCCAGACTAAGACGCCTCAGGGCGCCGACTACGCCAACTTATGCATTGGTTGCGACCGTTTCCATGCTGAGGTGATGGCACCCGTCGTCGCCGAAGTCCGTGAGGCGCGCCGTCAGCAGCAGGTGGCGGCGGAATGATTCATGCTGTGCGCACGTTGGGCCGGCTAGCAGTTGTCCTGTTACTGGCTTCGGCCCCATTTGCGGCGGCGGGCGCTGAGCCTGATCCTGCCAATTGGAATGCGGTGCTTAAGGCGGCCCGTGGGCAAACCGTTTATTGGAACGCCTGGGGCGGTGATTCCCGAATCAACGATTACGTCGGCTGGGTCGGCCGCAAGGTCAAATCCCGCCATGGAATAAAGCTAGTCCATGTGAAGCTCAGCGATACAGCCACGGCTGTTTCCCGGGTCGTCGCCGAGAAATCAGCGGGCACCGTTTCTGGCGGCGCTGTTGACCTTATCTGGATCAACGGCGAGAATTTTGCATCGATGCAGCGCAATGGCCTTCTGTTTGGGCCATGGGCCGAACAACTTCCCAACTTCCCGCTTACCGACCCGGATAACAATCCAGCAGTTCGCAATGATTTCACGGTGCCCGTACTTGGGCTTGAAGCTCCGTGGAGTAAGGCCCAAATTGTTTTCTATCACGATATGGCCGAGCTTGCCGTCCCGCCGCGGAGTATTGGTGCACTGTTAGTCTGGGCGCGGGATAATCCCGGCCGTTTCACCTATCCGTTGCCGCCTAATTTCCTTGGCTCGACATTCCTCAAACAGGCGCTACTTGCTCTGGCAACGGATAGGCGCGCGCTTTATAGCCTCGCCGATGCGGCGAACGTCGACGCGATAACAGCCCCGTTGTGGGTTTACCTCGATGCCTTGCATCCGCTCCTGTGGCGCCAGGGCCGGGCATTTCCCGCCGGCGGAACCGACCTGCTCCGCCTGATCGCCGACCGTGAGATAGATATCGCCTTTTCGTTTGATCCGGCGGAGGCTTCGTCGGCCATCGCCAGCTCTGAACTGCCGCCGTCGGTACGGACCTATGTGCTGGACGGCGGGACCATCGGCAATGTCAGCTTTGTAGCTATTCCATTTAATGCGGCTCATAAAGCGGGGGCCATGGTGCTCGCCAATTTTCTGCTGTCGCCCGAGGCACAGGCCAGAAAGCAGGATCCCAACGTTTGGGGGAGTTCCACAGTGCTATCGATGAACCAGTTGGCGCCGGGGCAACGCAAGGCATTCGATGATCTTGACCTCGGCGTAGCGACGCTATCTCCGGCTGAATTAGGTGCGCCGGTACCGGAACTGCATCCCAGCTGGATGGAACGCTTGGAAGTAGAATGGGCGAAACGCTACACCGCCCGTTGATCCGCAGCCTTGGCGCCGGGGTATAGGCGGACGTGATGCGCGCCTCGCCTATATTGGTGGTAATGTTGCTGGCTGGACCGATCTTGTTCGGTCTCGCCGGCATATTCTTGCCGGCGTTTGGGGTCATGCCGGCCCTAGGCGGCTATGTCCCGACGCTCGGCCATTGGGATGCGCTTTTCGGTCAGCCCGGGTTGTGGCGCTCGGTTATTGTCAGCCTGCTCAGTGGTCTAGTAACAACAACCGCATCACTAGGCATCGTCTTGCTATTTCTCGCCGGGTGTACCGGAACCCGCCTGTATGGGTGGGTGTGCGGTGCCGTCACGCCGTTGCTGTCCGTACCCCATGCGGCGGCGGCGTTAGGCTTGGCCTTTCTGATCGCTCCGTCCGGGTTTCTGGTGCGTGCCATCTCGCCGTGGATCACCGGTTGGGATAGGCCGCCTGACGTTTTAATCATCCAAGATCCCTGGGGCATGGCTATGATGGCGGGACTCGTGATCAAGGAGATACCCTTCCTATTGCTGATGAGTTTGGCGGCGCTGCCACAAATCAACCCGGCGAGCCGCCTTGCTGTGGCGCGGACGCTTGGTTACCGGCCGGTGACGGCGTGGCTAAAGACCGTGGCGCCGAGCCTTTATCCTTTGATCCGCCTGCCGGTCTACGCGGTGATTGCCTACGCCTCCTCGACCGTCGATGTAGCGCTAATCCTCGGGCCAACCAATCCTCCCACTCTAAGCGTCGCCATTCTGCAGTGGTTTAATTCTCCTGATCTTTCTTTCCGTTTCGTCGCCTCCGCGGGCGCCGTATTACAATTGATGTTGACACTGACGGCATTGGCTTTGTGGCGTATTGGCGAGGCGGTGGTGTCGTTATTGGGGCGGTGGTGGCTGGAGCGCGGATCGCGCGGCCATTACGATTTTGGGCTGGCGGTTGCAGGCGGCGGCGGCATTGTCTTGGCTGCCGGCCTCGCCTTTCTTGGCCTTGTTGGTCTTGCTGTTAACGGGGTCGCCGGGTTTTGGCGGTTTCCGAATTTTCTACCCGACACAATAACCCTATCGCATTGGCTAAAGGCGGCACCATCGATTGCCGGCCCGCTTTCTACAAGCCTCATAGTTGGTGCGCTCGCCATGGCAATATCGCTGGCCGTCGTGCTCGCGGTACTGGAAAATGAACAGCGCTCTGGACTGCGGCCCGGCCGGGGGGGCATGCACATTTTCTATTTACCGCTCATCGTGCCGCAGGCGGCATTCCTGTTCGGTCTGGTTATGGGTACTGAAATCGCTGGAATCAGGCCGGGTTTTTGGCTGGTCGTCTTTGGTCATATCGTCTTCGTTCTGCCCTACGTCTATTTATCGTTGGCCGAGGCTTATCGCCGCCTCGACCCGCGCTGGGCCATGATTGCGGCTACCCTTGGCGCATCGCCTGACCGAATATTTCTGCGTGTTCGGCTCCCGATGCTTCTGGCTCCCGGCCTGATGGCGGCAGCGGTTGGTTTGGCGGTGAGCGTCGGCCAGTATCTGCCGACCCTCCTTCTCGGTGCCGGTAGGGTTCAGACGGTTACGACCGAGGCTCTGGCGCTGGCCTCCGGCGGTGATCGACGCATCATCGGTGTTTGGGCGCTTTTACAAACACTGCTGCCAGCGGTCGGTTTCATTATTGCCCTCGTCGTCCCGCGGCTATTTTGGAGTAATCGGCGGGCCATGCGGGGAGTTATTCGGTGAGTCACAGGCTTATCCTCGGTGGGGTTAGTATTGCAATTGACGACGTCCCACTTTTGACTGTCGATGCTGACATAGGTCCTGGCGAGGTGCTAACGGTTACCGGAAAGTCCGGTTCTGGAAAGTCGACCCTGCTCGCCTATCTTGCCGGGTTTATCGATCCGGTGTTCTCGGCGCGTGGCCGCGTGTTGTTGGACGGGGTGGACATTACGGAGAGGCCTGCTGAGACGCGCCGGATCGGTCTGTTGTTTCAAGATGCGCTTCTGTTTCCCCACTTGTCGGTGATAGGAAATCTGATGTTCGGTATGGTGCCGGGGCGTGGCCGGCCCGACCGGGCGGCGGCGGCACTGGCTGATGCTGGGTTGGCCGGCTTCGAAGATCGCGATCCGGGAACCTTATCTGGTGGCCAGCAGGCGAGGGTTGCGCTTTTGCGCCTGTTGCTTTCCGACCCCCATGCGGTGTTGCTAGATGAGCCGTTCTCCAAGCTAGATGCCCATTTGCGTGGCGAGATTCGCGCCTTAGTTTTTGACCGCCTGCGGGTTGCTGGGTTGCCGGCGGTTCTCGTCACCCATGACG
>CAUZNJ010000105.1:0-6796 GCA_963580965.1 Alphaproteobacteria bacterium
CCCGCCGTCTGTGGCGGAAATTCTGCACCGTTGGGGTAGAGAAGGCCGTGTGTAAGCACACCGAATATGTGGCGTGTTACCAGCGTTGTCGTATGCATAAAGTGTGCAGCAATAGAAATGGGCCAGCCGAAAATCGACTAACCCGTTAAAAGTATTGGTCGGAGTGAGAGGATTCGAACCTCCGACCCCTGCCTCCCGAAGGCAGTGCTCTACCAGGCTGAGCTACACTCCGACCGGAAAGGCGGACTTATATCGCCGTGGACGGTTGGGAGCAAGACGATAGGGCTGATGGGTATTGGCTCCTCCTGGTGGATTTGGCCGCCGAGGGCCGTCGAATTTACGAGGCGCACCTATTCGACTATGGGAAGTGTGGGAAATGGCCAAGAAAAGGTGGCTTGCTTGACAGTATCGAGGGAGTCGGGGCAATTTGCCGGAAGATGATGGTCCCCGAGGTTCGGAGAGCAAAAGGGAAAGCCGTACGGTTGAAATTTTAACCCATGTGGTGCCTGCTGCGATGATCAAATGCGCCAGCTGCGAGGGGAAGCAAATATGCAAGATAATATAACAATAGGAGCTGCGCCAATTATCCGTGCGCCTGCGGTAGGTGCTTCTCGTTCCAGTGTAGCGGTGGCGGTCGCATGCGCAGCATTGCTTGGCGTGTTTCTACTGTGGGCGGTTGGTTTCTCGCACGTTGATGTGTTCCATAATGTCGCTCACGATACTCGCCATTCCGACGCCTTCCCCTGCCACTGAGAGAACGGCGGATGACTTTGTTCCGCAATATTGTTTTCGCCGCGACGCTGTCTGGTTTGATCGCCGGGTTGCTGGCGACCGTGGTACATAGCTTCAGCACGGTGCCGCTGATCCTTGAGGCCGAGATATACGAGACTGCCGCCGTACATGCGCAGGATGGGGAAGCCTGGGCGCCGGCAAATGGCGTCCAACGCCTGGCATCAATGGCATTAGCCAATTTATTGACGGGCATCGGATTTTCCTTATTGCTATGCTCGGTATTTGCCCTGCGAGGCTGTGTAATGAATTGGCGTCGGGGCATGTATTGGGGCTTGGCTGGATTTGCTGCCTTTACCGTAGCCCCGGGGCTTGGCCTGCCACCGGAGCTGCCCGGTATCGAGGCTGCACCCTTACTGGAAAGACAGGCTTGGTGGCTAGTTACAGTTGCCGTTACGGCTGGCGGGCTGGCGATGATCTGTCTTGGCAGTCGAAAGTCCTTTGCCATCGCCGGCGGGGCATTGATCGTACTTCCCCATATTATTGGCGTGCCGCTACCAGCAGAGCACGTCAGCCTGGTGCCAGAGCACTTGGTTCACGACTTCATCGTCACTACGTTTCTGGTCAGCCTCTTTTTCTGGTTATCGCTGGGCATGCTCAGTGGCTGGTTCTATCACCGCTTTGCTGGGAACGCCCGTGGCGGGTTCACGATGCAGTCGGCCTAATCGCTTCGCTGCTTTTGCTTACTTCTGTTAAGCCAGCATACGTTGTGACAGATTTCCTCCCCGCACATCCAGGAACCGATCTAGGCGAATCTTGTAATCTTCGCCAACCACCGTCCTGAAAAGTGGTTGGTTAAGTGTGGTGCGCCAGATTAGGCATTGGCCTTGGCTGGGTTTGACAAAACTCGTGCCAGGTATCCTGGAAGTGTTGCTCGGTAGGGTTAACCACTTTAGTAAGCCCGTTCGATGCAAAAATCTACGAGGTCGACGAGAGCGGCTTTCTCCGGTCCGTCGGGAAAGATGCCAATGGCGTCGCGCCCGATGGCGCCGTAGTGGCGGGCGCGTTCAACGGAGTCGGCGAGTGCGCCATGGTTTTCCATTAGCATAATGGCGCGTTGTAGATCACCTTCTTCCTGTTCTAGGTTTTCCAACGTCCGCCGCCAGAAATCGCGCTCCCTATCGTCGCCGCGTCGGAAGGCGAGGATCACGGGCAAGGTAATTTTGCCTTCTAAAAAGTCATCGCCGACTGTTTTGCCGAGTGCCGTCTGCTTGGCCGAGTAATCCAGAACATCGTCGATGAGTTGGAAGGCAATGCCGAGGTTCATGCCGTAGCTATCAAGTGCCTCGCGCTCCACTTGGGGGCGATCGGCAACAACGGCGCCGATGCGGCAGGCTGCGCCGAATAGCTGTGCCGTCTTAGCTTTGATTACGTCGAGGTAGGCGGTTTCACTGGTGCTTGTATCGTTCGACGTAATCAGCTGCGCGACCTCACCTTCGGCAATGATGGCTGACGTGCGTGAGAGGATGTCCAGGACTTCGAGCGAGCTGTCCTTAACCATAAGCTGGAAGGCGCGGCTGAATAGAAAATCACCTACCAGGACACTCGCCTTATTGCCGAATACGGCATTGGCAGATGCTAGACCACGGCGTAACTCGCTTTTGTCGACGACGTCATCATGCAGCAGGGTCGCCGTGTGGATGAATTCGACGCAGGCGGCAAGGGCGATATGGCGATCGCCTGTGTAGCTGCACATGTGGGCAGCCGCCAGCGTCAGTATAGGGCGTAGCCGCTTGCCGCCAGCCGCGATGATATGGCTTGCTAGTTGTGGGATTAGCGCCACCGGACTATCCATGTTGCGCAGAATCATCTCGTTGACCAACTTAAGATCGTCAGCGACGAGATTGATCAGCGGTTCCAACGATGGCGGTTGGCCTCGACTATTTTCCAAGTTTACGACAACGCCCAATGTATTCCTCCACGACGACTTGACGGCTTGTCCACCTCAGGTGAGCATAGAAAAGTGTGACGCGGCGGGTCAAGTCCGCAACCTGCGTCGCCAGTGGCAGGAGATGGGGATGAAAGATCTGACGTGCACAAACGATGCAGTCTTTATTTCATGGCTGCATGCCGAACTTGGCTGTGAGGATATTCCTGCTGTCGTTCTCGATACCGATGCCAGTATTGTCGAAGGCAGCATTCCTGCCATTCCGCACAGCGTCATAGTGCCTAATGAAGATTTTGAGAGGGCGCGGATGATTCTTGCCGACGGCGAACGCCTGCGGCACGAGGCCGCGATAGAACATGGCTGAGCCAGCCGCTACGATTAACGCTGTCAGCACCGATACCCTGCTCGGTGGCCGCATAAAAATTAATCAACCTATCAGGGGCTATCGGGTGGCAATCGACCCCGTCTTGTTGGCGGCTGCTGTGCCGGCGAGACCAGGACAGTCCGTGCTGGATGCAGGTACTGGCACGGGCGCTGCCGCCTTATGCCTACTTATTCGGGTGCCGCATACACATGTGACCGGCGTTGAGAAGCAGCCGTTTTTTGCGGCGCTCGCTCACGATAATGCTGAGGCCAATACTATGACTTCTTGTTTCACAGTGATTGAGGGTGACGTCTCCGCACGTCCCGCACCAGTCCCGGCTGAAAGCATCGATCACGTCATGGCCAATCCACCCTTTATACCGTCAGGACGCGGGAGCCTGCCGACTGACCTTTCCAAGGCAGTTGCTACCATCGAGGGAGCGGAGGGGCTTTGCTCTTGGCTGGATTTTTGTGTGACGACAGTGCGGCCTGGCGGCACGGTGACGTTCATACACAGAGCAGACAGGCTTGGTGACTTGCTGGCCGCTATAGGAGCAAGCCTTGGCGGTATTATCGTCTGTCCAGTTTGGTCGGCGGCAGGAAAGCAGGCCAGCCGGATCATCGTCAGTGGTATCAAGGGTATCCGGACGCCCCTCAGCCTGCATTCAGGTCTTGTGCTGCATGAGGAGGACGGGACCTATACGGTGGCGGCGCAAGCAATTTTGCGAGATGGTGGCGCACTCAATCTTGACATCTCCTAACGTTGCAGGCGGCATTGACGTTATCCTGCCGTTGAGAAAAAAGGTGCACCAGCCCATGGATATATATGACCTGCTTTCTAAATTGCCTGTTCAGCGATTTCGTAATGCACCGCCACTGGTTACCGTGCTGCGCCTATCCGGCGTGATTGGTGGTGGAACAGGGCCGTTGCGCCGAGGCCTGTCGTTGTCCAATCTAGCCCCGTCCATCGAACGGGCGTTCGCCCCATCCCGGCTATCGGCAGTCGCGCTTGCCATCAACTCTCCCGGGGGATCGCCGGTACAATCGGCCCTGATCGCCGGACGCATCCGGGCAATGGCTGATGAAAAGAAGGTCCCGGTCTTTGCTTTTGCCGAAGATGCCGTGGCGTCCGGTGGATATTGGTTGGCCTGCGCTGCCGACGAGATTTTTGCCGATGCGAGCTCGATCGTTGGCTCAATAGGCGTTGTATCGGGGGGATTTGGTTTTACGGAGTTGATCCGCCGTATCGGTGTCGAGCGCCGCCTTCATACATCGGGTGAACACAAGGGAATGCTTGATCCGTTTTCCCGCGAAGATCCCGAAGATGTGGGCCGTCTCAAGTCCATCCAGGATGATATTTACCAAGCTTTCATCGCACACGTGCGCGAACGTCGCGGAGCCCGCCTAAAGGCATCCAACGAAATCTTATTCAGTGGTGCATTCTGGACGGGCAAGCGGGCGCTGGAGTTAGGGCTAATAGACGGCCTGGGGGACCTGCGCGGCATCATGCGGGAAAGGTTTGGCGAAAAGGTATGTCTTAAGGTTGTCGACGCCCGGCGAACCTGGCTGAGGTCGCCGGGGGTAACTGCCGGCCCGTGGGCGGAAGCGGCTATCAGCGCCGTTGAGGATCGCTTGTGGTGGGGCCGGCTGGGACTCTAACGTTATTTATTGGACTTAACCTTCATGCCGCGCCGACATTTAGAACAATTCAAGAATGAGTCTGGAAAGATCGTCAGAGCGCAAGAGTTTAGCGATCTGGGGATCTTCTTAAGGAGGGGGACCCGACGGGGACAAGTCCCAGTGGCTATGAGGGGCAAGGAATAATCGGAGGGAGAACGTGCTTAGCATTCGCGAAATACTGTTCACGGTTGTTGTGTTTGTTGTTGTCTGGCTGGCATTTCGCTGGCTCTTGCGTGCGCAGGAACTACGCGCTAACCGTGGCGTGACGGCAAAAAGTAGTACTGGTGTCAAAAATGCCGCCGAGGACTTGATTGCCTGCCCGTTTTGCGGTGTCTACCGGATGCTAAACACGGGGAACTGCGATCGACCAGATTGCCAGCGAACATGACGTCGCTTGCTTGACCCTCCGGCGGGCCACCGGTATGGTCCGCTGAGCCCCATTAAACCCCTTGTGAATGGCCGTTTTCCATGGCCGGTCCGATAGGCTCGAAAGCCAGCTTTCAGTCTCTGATTCTGACGCTCCAGTCCTATTGGGCGGAGCAAGGCTGCGTTGTGCTGCAACCTTATGACATGGAGGTTGGCGCTGGCACCTTTCATCCCGCTACGACCTTGCGTGCGCTTGGTCCTGAGCCATGGAAAGCCGCTTATGTGCAACCATCGCGCCGGCCCACTGACGGCCGTTATGGCGAGAACCCGAACCGGTTGCAGCATTACTATCAGTTCCAAGTTTTGCTAAAGCCATCACCGGAAAACGTTCAAGAGCTATATCTCGAAAGTTTGCGCCGCCTCGGTATTGATCCCGTGTTGCATGACATCCGCTTTGTCGAAGATGACTGGGAAAGCCCGACGCTTGGTGCCTGGGGCCTTGGCTGGGAAGTCTGGTGCGACGGCATGGAGGTAAGTCAGTTCACCTATTTCCAACAGGTTGGCGGTATCGAGTGCCATCCTGTTTCTGTGGAGATGACCTACGGGCTGGAACGGCTGGCTATGTATGTCCAGGGTGTTGAAAATGTCTACGACCTTGACTGGAACGGCCAGCCGGTGGGCGCCGGCGGCATAACCTATGGAGAGGTGTTCCTGCAAGCCGAGCGTGAATACTCCGCTTATAATTTTGAACTCGCTGATACGGTAATTCTCGCCCGTCAATTCCACGAGGCGGAGATTCAGTGCCACAAATTGCTGGCGCTCGACAAACTCTATCCTCTGCCAGCCTATGAGCACTGCATCAAGGCCAGCCATCTATTCAACATGCTGGATGCTCGTGGTGTCATCAGCGTAACCGAACGCGCCGCCTATATCGGCCGCGTGCGCGCCTTGGCTAAGGGTTGCTGCGAGGCCTGGCTTGCGTCGCGCGGTCATTTAACTCCGGGCGGGTCCGGCTGATGCCGGAACTTTTTATTGAAATTCTGTCAGAGGAAATCCCGGCGCGCATGCAGGGCCGGGCTGCAGACGATCTCAAACGCTTGGTATTGATTGGTTTGAAGGAGGCAGGCCTCAAATTTTTATCCGCCGAATCCTTTGTGACGCCACGACGCTTGATCCTTGTTGTTGATGGTATACCAAAAAATCAGCCGGATGTGCGCGAGGAAAGACGTGGCCCCAAGGCGGATGCGCCTAACAAGGCGATTCAGGGTTTTCTGGCCGCGAATGGTTTAACCATTGATCAGGTGGAAAGGCGCAAAACCCAACGTGGCACGTTCCTGTTCGCAGCCAGGGAGACGTCTGGCCGCTCCTCTACTGATGTTCTGCATGGCATTATTGAGGGCGTTTTGGCAGCGTTCCCCTGGCCCAAGTCTATGCGTTGGGGTGGCTATCGGGTCCGCTGGGTGCGGCCCTTGCATTCGATGGTTTGTTTATTTGATGGAAACGTTATCCCCGCAAGGTTTGGTCCTGTAACAGCCGGCAACACGACTTGCGGCCACCGCTTCATGGCGCCTGCTGCCTTTGCTGTCTGCGGTTTTGCGGACTACCGCGACAAGCTGCGTGCGGCGAAGGTCATGGTGGATGCTGCGGAACGCCGCGCCCTGATCGTTGAGGCCGCCGCCGTGTTGGCCGCCGACGTGGGATTGGGGGTCA
>CAUZNJ010000106.1:0-6766 GCA_963580965.1 Alphaproteobacteria bacterium
GCCCTTGGGGATAATCTCCTCAGCAATTCCCAGGTCGTCCAACATTTCCAGTGTCGTCGGATGGATGGAAGCCGCCCGCTGGTCTACCACCGGTCCCGGGTCTTTCTCCAGGACGCAGACGGTGAGGCCGTGACGGAACAGCGCCAGGGCGCAGGTCATGCCAACCGGACCAGCTCCAACAATGATTACATCGAAGTGTTCTCTCAGATGACCGACCCCTCGCGCTGGATAGCAACCCAGGCGGCTATTTTCTTGCCCACTTTGATCGGCAGCACACGCCAGTACATGATGAAGGGTGTGCCATCTTTCTTGTAGTTGATCGCCCTGCCTTCAAATTTTCCGCCCGACTTTAGTGCATCGGAGAGACTCGCAATGACCTTGGAATCTGTTCCCGGGCCTTGAAGAATACGCGGCGTCTTGCCAATGATTTTGGACGGGTCGTGACCGGTCAGTTTTTTAAACGACTTGTTGGCGTAAATGATTTTCCCTTCCGCCGATGCATCCGTAATCAGCACAGAGTCGAAACTGTTCTCGGCCAAAACCTGGAGCAAGGCCATCCCACCATCAACTCCGGACATCAGTTTCTCAAACTTAGAGGCCATTCCGGGTTCCTTCGATTGAAGGCGCCGCCTACGACCAAGCCGGTCGGTGACGGGGCGATCATTGATTGTAGAGTTAAGTTTTGGGACGTTCTGATTCATTTTTGGTAGAATTACGGACAAATAATTCAGGTCTCGCGGTAGCGGCTGTCCAGGTTGTTACCGTAATAGCCGCGGCCGCTATTAGAACGGTATGGCCGACCACGCTGACGGCAAAGAACGTGTAACTTCCAGCCGCCACCGCAAAGGCTGCAGCCCACATCAGGCCTAGGGCCTGCAAAACATAATGCCGGATAGCGACATCAGGAATGTGACGAAGCGGGCTAACCTCGTGGTTGAACACAAAATCCCAGACATACACAATAAGCATTCGAATGGAGTTGAATATAACAAACTCTCCTGGTTGAGGATTAATAAGGTATACGTCCCGATTGGCCGTTTGGATCATGTCATGCAGACGCCTTTTTTTCATACCAGCCTTTGGTGGCAGTAGCCAGGCGCACTACTGATAGCATTACTGGCACTTCCACGAGAACTCCGACGACGGTAGCCAGAGCCGCGCCGGAATTGAAGCCGAACAGGCCGATAGCCGTTGCCACAGCGAGTTCAAAAAAGTTGCTAGCGCCAATCAGCGCTGAGGGCGCGGCGATGCAATGGGCGACGCCGAATTGGCGGTTTAGCCAATAGGCCAGCCCGGCGTTGAAATAAACCTGGATGAGGATCGGGATGGCTAGAAGGGCGATGATCAGCGGTTGATTAAGGATTTGCTCCCCCTGAAAACCAAACAGCAACACTAGGGTCGCCAGAAGCGCCAGCAGGGAGAGCGGGCCGAGCCGCTTCAGCGTCGTTGCAAGCGCTGCCTCGCCGCCACGTGCTAACAGGATCTTACGCCATACCTGGGCGATGATTACCGGTACGATGATGAACACCAGGACGGAGATTAGCAGCGTCTTCCATGGCACAATGATCGACGACATCCCCAAAAGCAGCCCGACGATGGGGGCGAAGGCGAAGATCATGATGGTGTCGTTAACGGCCACCTGGGTCAGGGTGAAATGCGGATCGCCATCCGACAGGTTGCTCCAGACGAAGACCATCGCCGTGCAGGGTGCTGCCGCCAGAATAATCAGCCCGGCGATATAGGAATGGATCTGTCCGGCAGGCAGGATTGGCAAAAACAGATGGCCGATGAATACCCACCCCAATAGTGCCATGGAGAATGGCTTGACCGCCCAGTTGATGAACAGAGTCACGCCGACACCGCGCCAATGCTCGCGCACTTGATGCAAGGCGCCAAAGTCGATTTTCAGCAGCATCGGGATAATCATCAGCCATACCAGTATAGCCACTGGCATGTTGACCCGGGCAATCTCGGCGCTGCCGAACATCTGAAATGGCGCCGGGAAGAAATGTCCAAGGGTTATGCCGGCGACGATGCACAGGGCGACCCATGGGGTTAGATAGCGTTCGAACAGGTTCATCGCAGATTTCCGTCTTCTCGATTGATGATCATTTGTTGTTCTTTCTGTGGCCGCCGCAGTAGTTGCGCTGATAGGCGGCCTACTCCGCCATTACTATGTAACGGAAAATAGTTAGGAATGTCTTATGATGAAGGTGGCAAGAACGATGATGGCTACACAAATTATCATAATTCTTGAATAGCCGGTTTGAGAGGTATGTTGTGTGAAATTCGTAACAATACCGATCTGATTCTCACTCAGTCTTGATTAGAGGCAAGGCGTTTGTAGCCGTGTAGATTGCGTCCATGACGAAGAATAGGTTCCGCTATTCCTTCCGGTTTAAACTTTTGATGAAGGTTGGGGTGAGTTTGAATTACGTTTCGATTGAATTGCGTGCAGTGTAATTTTGTATTTATGACTTAAAACTACGGCCCGCTTATTTTGGTATTGCCGAGCTTGCGGGGTCATTTACGCATGGCCTCTATCCTGTTGTGCGTCGCCCTCTACACGCAACCACTAACCCAGTCACTCCCCCTATCGCCCCCATCGCCGCCATGGCAAAATAAGCCCCTCCGGCCCAATTCTCGTACATCCAGCCCGCCGCGACCATAGTGCTGCCAGAGGCGATACCCATGATGACGGCGCTATATAGGCTGATGGCGGTGGCTGATAGGGCCGTAGGCATCTGTTGGCTGACGAAATTGATGATGCCCAAGTGCGTGGCGCCAAAGGTTAAGCCGTGCAGAACCTGTACGATTAGCAAGGCGGTCAGGTCGGTAGTCTCAGCAAGTACGGTCCAACGGATTAGCGCCGCCGCTCCGGCGGCGGCGAATAGGATGCCGGGGCTTATGTACCGCCGAATGGTACCACTAACGAGGAACAGTACGGTTTCGGCAATAACGCCTTCGGCCCACAGCCAGCCGATGAGAACTTCCGAGTGGCCTGCCGCCCGCCAGTGGATGGTGCTAAAGGCGTAATAAACTGCGTGGCTGCTTTGGATTAGGGCGCCGGCTATCATGATAGCGAGATATTGGCGGTTAGCCAGTACGTCGCGTAGGGGCAGGCGTTTGCTGACGTTGGGATAGACCCTAGTGTCAGGCAAAAGTAGACTGGCGATTACCATCGCTGCAATGCTGCCCATAATCAGGGCATAGATTAGGTTCTCACTGCGGCCTTCGAGGACCCAACCGCCACCGACCGACGTTACGATGAAGGCCAGTGAACCCCAGAACCGAATTGGGCCGTATTCAATTCTGCGCGTCTGCGCTGATAGCATGGTCAGGCTTTCGCCGAGAGATAGCAGCGGGTTCCATTGGATACTGAACAGGACCCACAGGACAAGTAGGGCCCAAAAGCTGATGGCCCAGGGAAACAACATAAATATACTGGTGGAACCGACGGACAGGGCGATTATCAGCTTCTTGCTCTGGCCGTTGCGGTCTGCAATGTGGGCGAAGGCCGGGCTAGCGAAGATGCGCGCCGCCGTCGCTGCGGCTAGGATTATGCCAATCCCGGTGGGATCGACGCCTTGGGCTTTCAGCCAGGTAGGCCAAAATGGTAAAATGATGCCAGTGGCGCCGAAATAAATGGCATAGAACAGGGCTAGGCGCGCGGCGATCATTGCCGGGAGCTCATTCCGCAGCGTCCCGCTGCGCCGCCTCCAGAGTCTCGTGGGCTTGTAGCCATTCGGCCTCGGCGTCCTGCATGGAGCGCTCCAGCTCGGCGAGGTCGCGCTGCACGCCCGCAATATCGGAGCTGGGGCGGTCGTAGAAGCCGGGTTCAGCCAGTTTTTTCTGCATTTCGGCGCGCTTGCGGGTCATACGTTGTAATGATTCATCTGCGATGTTCGCTGCCCGGCGCAGGGGAACGACCTCGGATCGCGCTGTCGCCCGGTCGCGGCGCTTTGCGGGCTTGAGCTCGTTACCGGTCTCGCTGTTGGTGCTTGTGATACCGTTCTTGTCACCGCCCTTATTCTTGTCGCTGCTGTTATTTTTATTGCTGCGGTTGGTCTTTTCGCGCCGCTTGCCGCGCCGCGCCTGCAATAGACTGCGGCGGTAATCGTCGAGGTCGCCGTCGAACGGTTTGCAGTTTCCATCGGCGACGAGCCATAGCCGGTCGGCGACCAAATCGATCAAATGGGCGTCATGGCTAACTAATATGACGGCGCCCTGATAGTCGTTGAGCGCATGTACTAGGGACTCCCTGGCATCGACGTCGAGGTGGTTGGTTGGCTCGTCTAGCAGCAGGATATGCGGTTTATCCGCGGTCATCAGGGCGAACAGAAGGCGCGCCTTTTCGCCGCCAGACAAATTGGCGGACGGGGTGTCAGCCTTACCCTGAGAAAATCCGAAGCGGCCCAATTGGGCCCGCACAACCGGGGGTGCTGCATTGGGAAGGCGCTTGGACATATGGTTGAAAGCCGACTGGTCGGGGGTCAGTTCTTCCGCCTGATGCTGGGCAAAATAGCCAACGCGCAGCTTCTTCGCTGCGGTTATGCGTCCCGCTAGTGGTTCCAGGCGTCCGGCCAACAGGCGCACAAAGGTCGATTTTCCGTTGCCGTTGGCGCCGATCAGAGCGATGCGGTCGTCCATGTCGATGCGCAGGTCAAGTCCGGACAGCACTGGTTTTCCCGGCTCGTAACCTGCATCGATGCGGTCGAGGACGATCAATGGCGGCGGTAGGGATTCCGGCGACGGCAGGCTAAAAGCTATGGATGGTTCTGCTACTACCGAGGCAATCGGCTGCATACGTGCCAGTTGTTTGATGCGACTTTGCGCTTGACGTGCCTTGGTCGCCTTAGCGCGGAAGCGATCGATAAAACTTTGAATATGCTCGCGTTCTGCCTGTTGGCGTTCGCGCATTCTAGACTCGGCGCTCATCCGTTCCGAACGGGTTCGTTCAAAGCGGTCATAGTTGCCGGCGTAGCGCGTAAGTTTGCCGCCTTCCAGATGGACGATTTCGTCGCAAACGGCGTTGAGAAGATCGCGCTCGTGGCTAATTACCAAGAGGGTGCCGCGCCACGCAGCTAGGTAGGATTCCAGCCACAATACAGCTTCGAGGTCGAGGTGGTTGCTAGGCTCGTCGAGCATTAGAAAATCGGGCCGTGCGAACAGCGCTCCGGCCAGCGCTACGCGCATGCGCCAGCCGCCGGAAAAAGATTGGCATGGCTTTGCTTGCGCTTCTTTGTCGAAGCCCAGGCCGGCAAGGATACTAGCGGCACGGGATTCTGCGGTGTGGGCATCTATATCCGCCAGCCGCTCGTGGATGGCGCCGATCCGGTTAGGGTCCGTCGCGGTCTCGGACTCGCGATACAAGGCGCTGAGTTCTGCATCGGCCATCAGCACGGTTTCTAACAGGCTTTCGGGGCCGTCTGGTGCTTCCTGTGCGACGCGACCGATGCGCCATTTGTGACTTACCTCCACACTACCAGCGTCGGGGGCCATATCGCCGTCAATGACGTGGAACAGGGTACTCTTGCCAGTACCGTTGCGTCCAATAAGCCCGGCCTTATGGCCGCTGGATAGACTCAGGGTAGCGCCCTCGATCAAGGTTCTACCGGCGATTCGGACTGTCAAATTTTCGATGCGTAGCATGGCGTGCCTGATATCATAGCGGTGGGTGGGTTGAAATGGCGACGGTTGTGTGGTGTGTCAATAAAATATGGGACCGAATTTGGCGGCGCCATGCTGTTGTAAGGCGACTGGGATAGGTATATAACGCGCCGCCTTAATGCGACCCATGCTGCCGAGCGGGAAAAATGTCCAGATTTTTCACCGCTGGCACGGGCTTACGCCCATCCCACAAAGGAAATTCTAGAAATGGCCGTCGAACGTACTCTTTCTATCCTCAAGCCGGATGCTACTAAACGCAACGTCACGGGGCAGATCAATGCGATGATCGAATCGGCGGGCCTCAGCATCATCGCACAGCGGCGATTGCGACTGACTGAGGAACAAGCCAAGGCTTTCTATGCCGTCCATGCCGAACGGGCTTTTTATGGTGAGCTTTGCGAATATATGATTTCTGGTCCGGTCGTAGCCCAGGTCCTGCAAGGCGAAGGCGCTATCGCAAAATACCGCGAAATAATGGGAGCAACAAACCCCTCCAACGCGGCGGATGGGACTATCCGTAAGGCTGTCGGCTTGAACGTCCAGGAGAATTCTGTGCACGGCTCAGACTCGGCAGATAACGCTGCTGTCGAGATCGCTTTTTTCTTTAATCAGCTCGACATTCTACCCTGATTGCACGAGTTACAATGCGGTGACTTGGTGCTGGGCTCCTGACCAAGCCTGCAATGCGTGTGCTTCTAGCCTCCTTCGTCGTATCGTATAGTGAGCCGAGGGAGGAAAAACATCATGCCGTTCTTCGAAAAAGGTCTGGTCCGTATTCATTATGAAGAGGCCGGTTCCGGCTTTCCGTTGTTGGTCATTCCCGGCGCGGGATTGAACGGTACGGTAGCAAGTCTGTCCGAGAGCGTGCCGTTCAACCCGTTCGAGGTATTCAAGGGTGAATACCGTTGTATCTCGCTGGATCAGCGCAACGCCGACGGCGGCCAGTCCAGCGGTCCGCTTGATACAGAGCGGCCCTGGGATTCCTATACCGATGACCACATTGGCCTGATGGATCACCTGGGAATCGACAGATTTATGACGATGGGTTTCTGTATTGGCGGTCCCATGACCTGGAACCTGTTGCGCAGCGCTGGGG
>CAUZNJ010000107.1:0-6751 GCA_963580965.1 Alphaproteobacteria bacterium
GCAGCAATAAGGTCCCAGTCATGCCAATCCCAACCAAAGTGCGCGACTAAAGGCCCCAGCGCCAGCGCAGGATCCGCAACCCGGCCCGTAACAACAATCTGGGCACCAGCATTCAGCGCGTCACTGATGCAGCGAGCGCCAAGGTAGGCGTTAGCGGCGATGACCTCATCCTGGCGGAGCTCGGCGCCGGCATCCCCCTCCCAAAGATCGAGGAGCGATAAATCTATGCGCCCACGCACGTCATCCCCGGAGACTACGGCAATCTTCACACCGGAAAAACCTAGTGATTCAGCCTGACGGCGAATCAGCCGCGCCGCCGCCGGCGGATTGGCAGCGCCGAAGTTGCTGATGATAGGGATTCCGTGTTCCAAACAGATAGGCAGGATGGGAGGCAGAAAGGCATAGAGAAGCGGATCATAACCCTTCTCCGGATCGGCAAGCCGCGCCAGCTGTCCCAAAGCCAGCGTCCGCTCTGCCAAGGTCTCGAACATGATGGCCCCAGGCTTTCCCGACGCAGCGATGGCCGCGACGACTGACTGGGGTGCGTCTACCCTGTCACCGGAAAACCCAGCGCCGCAACCCATGAGAAAGGTGTCCGACATCCGCTCTGTCCCTATCCCACCGATACCAGAAAGATCTTAAATATCCTCCAGTTCGACTGGGAATAGTGGTGCCAACGCATCGACGGCCATAATGTGGTAAATATTAAATCGATATGCTGGCCCCGCGACCACTTCCGGCGGGCTGAACGGAAAGGCAATGTTACCCCCTGTCGATAACCGGCCCTCGTAACCGTGGTGCAGCAAGAACTGCTTACACGTTTTAACCACCGTGGTGGCCCGATCAGCAGTGGCGGCAATACATTCGGCCATGATGAATATTTCACGGGGCATTACTTTTGGTACTTCACGCCAGTCGTAAACACCGTTGAGCCCGTACAGACGGAAAATCAGCTGATAGTCCGCCTCTGCATCGCCGCAAACAAGACCTCGCACAACCTCACGCACTTCCTCGACTAGCTCTTCTGCCCGCGAAATAAATCGAGGATCGGCGGAACCACACAGCAACACCGCCCGCTCGCCAACCGAACGCGCGCCCTCTATCTTGACCGTCAGTTGTGAAGCTGGATGCCACGTCGCGCCCGCAATTCGACAACGGCGCTCATCGACGGCTTCATACGTCGCCCGGTCAACCCGCATGATACCATCCGGCTCGATAAGTTCATTGGGATCACTCTGCTCATAGAGGCTGTGCGCAGCAACCGACATGGGTGTCGCACGGCGGTCAGGGTTCATACTCTCAAGAACAAACGAACCGCCTTCGAGGGTAGCAAGAATAGCATCGCGCCCCCCTGGCAGACAGCACAAGGAAGAACACTCGATGATCTTCGACATGTGCAAGGTCGGACCGTGCGGGAATCCGAGCATCGTTGGAACAGCGGCAAAGATGGCAGTGTCACAGGCGCGTCCAGCAAGGACAACGTCGGCACCGGCCTCAAGAGCGCGAGCAAACGCCTCCGTTCCCATCTGTCCAACGATGTTGCCGGCCGCGTCAATTTCATCGTCCGTCAGATTGCCAATTGCACCAATCGGCGTTACACGCCCGTCGCGGGCAGCAGACTTTACCACCTCGGGCGGCATGTCCGCGCGGATAAGCGCTAGGCGAAATTTCAATCCCTCCTCGCGAGCGATCTCGCGCAGAGCTTGGGCCGTGGCATCGAGGTGAGATGAAGCGCCCGCCGATCCTGCCGTTCCAATCAGCAGCGGCACATCGAGTGAGCGAGCTGCTTTCAGGACCTGCCTCAGGTCACTGCGCATCATGACATCAGCCGTCGCAACTTCACCCGAGCCAAGAAAATGTGGGCCGATATCGATGGACCCCATGTCGCAGCCCAGGCAGTCAGGCTGTCGTGCTACTCCAGCAGCGAAAGCCTTGGCGGGCAGGCCGTATCCTAGTTGTCCGGACGCACCGAGAACCTTTAGGGGCCGCTGCCTCTTTGCAAAGGAATCGCGAAGTCGGAAAAATGCGCTCACAGATCAAGTTCCAGAAGGGGCCCATGCTGCTGGGCGCCATAAACGTCGCGGTCACCCGGATCGCCAGCAATAACCTTACGTTCCATAGCGATCTTAATGGCGAGAGCCGGCGCATAAGGAATGATCTCTACGGTGTCGGCCGGCACGCCATAAGCCTTGGCAATTCGAGCCGGCGTCAACGCAGGTGACTGCAAAACCCGATTGTAGTCGACCTCGTCTGCGAACATTAGATCAAAGGTCAAGTGCAAGGGACCTGCGTTCTTACTGCGGACCACCTTGGCAATTTCTTCAAGCTTCATGCGCAGGAGCCTTTAAACAAATGTGAACCTGCCGCTCATCCCCAGCGATCAGGCCAGGAACGCTATCAACGACATTCTAGTACGGCCGCTGTGGCTCGGCGATAATCCGATAAAGCATGCGTGTCTCTTGCAGGTCATAGTCGGAAAAGGCTTGGTGCATGCTGGCCCGGTCATCCCAAATAAGAAGGTCGCCCTTCTGCCATTTATGGCGGTAGATGTACTCAGGCTTCTCTACTTCTTGCATCAATTCATCAACCAGCGTTTGGCTGTCCTCCGGCGACATGCCCTCAAATTGCTCGAGCTTTCCCTTGTGCAGATAGATCGCCTTGTCGCCGGTATCTGGGTGCGTGCGGATTAGAGGATGCACGCACGGCTTATCCTCGTCCGAATGCTTCAGTGTCGCCGCCTTATGGGATTTGATACGTGCAGCACTACCCGAATAGACATTGACAGTATGCAGATTCTCAATCCGGCGCCGCATGGTGGGCGAAAGATTTTTAAAGGCGGCGCGCATATTCAGGATGCCCGTGTCGCCGCCGCCAGAAGTAGGCAGCTCAACGGCATAGAGCGCGGTAAAAGCCGGCGGCTCATTTCTATTCGTATGATCGGTGTGCCAATAGCTAGCGTGATAAACACGCTTTCCATCAACACCGGGAATGGCATTCGATACCAGACTGACGCACGGGTTATCGAGGCGATCATCAACAAAATTCTGCGCTAACGGTTCGCCAAAATTCCGAACAGCATCGGCGTACTGATCCTGATCTAATTTTTGATCACGGAACACCAGAGCAATATGTTTGACTAGTGCGGCCCGCATTTGTTGACGGTCATCGACAGGGAGCGGCTTGCTAAGATCGACCCCCGTCACCTCGGCACCAGCATTTTTGCCAAGGGCTGTGATCATGAACGACATGGATTCCTCCAACATGGAACCCCAAGCGGCTATTCCGTCTAACAGAACGCCATTTTCTTGGGCCAGCAATACTATTGCTGGCAACGTTATGAAGTCAATTGGGTGACGTTGCCTGTTCTGGCTAAAACCAGAAACGGCGTGCCCCAACCCCGAACAGGCTCATCGTCAGGGAAACTATGGCCGCAATAGCCAAGAAGACCGTTGAAATAGGCATCCTGATTCCACCCGAGAGCACCCCAATTCTAGGCACAAAGGCCCACGAGGAGATTACTAAGGGCGCCAATTCCTCGCCCTCTGAGTATATTATATAACGATGAGCCTTGATCTCAATTGGGTCACGCAAATATCGTCTCTATATCAAACTACCGACGTTCTGATTCCACTACATCAAAATATCTGCGGACGTTAGACTTTGCGCCAAATGGTCGCCAGCCATGGCTGCTGTTCACGCGGCTTCCCAGGCGGGCGGAAATAGTGTCCTAACTCCACGAAACCCGCTTCCTTGACGAAATGGCGCCAGGTATCAAGATCGAAGTAGCAGCAATACCGACCTCCCCAGAGGCCCTCTTCGTTGTTGCCTCTCGGATTCGAACAAAACATGACCCCCCCAGGCTTTAAGGTTGCGGCAAGTTCACCCAAGACCCTCGGCAACGCCCGACTCGGCACGTGAAATAACGATGCATTGGCAAATAGGCCGTCAAAGCGGTTGTCTGGCAGATCCATCGCGAGAAAATTCTGATGCAAAACGGTACACCCGGAATCCAACCGCGCCATAGCAACAAGCTCACCCGACCCGTCCAGCCCCACGGCATCATGACCCAACGAACGAAAATAGCGCAGATCCCGGCCCGGCCCGCAGCCAATATCAAGTATGGAAAAGGGCGGGACCCCATCAATTTCCCCTAACAAGGCCGCATAGTTCTGGCTGACGTCGTGATCACGCGTACCGACGCGAAAGTCTTCAGCTACTTGGTCGTAATGGCCGATAGTCACCGCCGCGACGTGCCGTTGTTTTGCTTCTCGGGACGCATCGAGAAATTTTTTAGGACTATCCATCGGCATCGCTTATCGCCCCCCCCCCGGCCTGCCGAGGCACTGGCGTTTGGCGCCTGAACTACTGGGGCACCTAACAACGGTCGCGCCAATCCATTGCCGGACCTTACCGGTGGCGATACCCCTGGCGTTAAAATGCTCGACAATAGCCTGAACCTTTATCATTCCTGCCATTTTGGCCGCCTTGACTTTACCAACCAACCTCCGCACGAACGCCTCGATATACTGTTCCAACTGCACCAATCTATGAATTCTATGAATTCCTTCTCGATTACGCCAAAGTTGGGAAACCAAAATAAACCGGCGGTTCGAGATCACATTGATAAAAAATGAAGGCAATCTAAGCCTAAAAAAGGCTAGATTTTCTAAATGAAATTATTTAATTATATAAAACAATAATGTTTCTTACCAGAGGGTTACTATGGGCAAGGTATTGAATTTTAATAATTTTTTACTTATCAGTATGGTTATCGTTGCCACTATCGTTACCGGGGGATCGAATGCGCCCGCTAACGCAGAAACTTTCGTATTTACAGCTATTCCTGACCAGGATGAAAGTAAGCTACGAACCCGCTTTGGCAAAGTAGAACGCTATCTTGCGGAAAATCTCGGTGTCGAAGTCAAATATATTCCTGTAAAATCTTATGCTGCCGCGGTTACCGCATTCCGCAACGACCAGGTACAATTGGCTTGGTTCGGCGGGTTGTCAGGCGTTCAAGCACGGGCACTGGTTTCCGGCTCCGAAGCCATCGCACAGGGCAAAGAAGATGTCGCATTCGTAACCTATTTCATCGCTCACAAGAGCACAGGGATTAACTCATCCGCAAATTTCCCAAAAGCCATGCAGGGAAGAACATTCACCTTCGGTTCCAAGGGCTCTACCTCGGGCCGCTTGATGCCTGAATTTCATATCCGCGAGACCTTCGGTAAATCCCCAGAAGACGTGTTCAGCCGGGTCGGCTTTAGCGGCGATCATTCCAAGACAATCGCCCTGGTACAGTCTGGTGCCTACGAGGTCGGCGCGACAAACTTCCAGGTCTGGGAAACAGAGCTGGCAGCTGGAAAGATCGACCCAAAAGAAGTTCAGGTGATCTGGAAAACGCCTGCTTACCCCGACTATCAGTGGACCATTCGCGGCGATGTTGATATGAAATTCGGCGCTGGGTTCAAAGCAAAGGTGACGCATATTTTGTTATCGATGAACGATCCCGATCTGCTCGCCTCATTCCCACGGTCAGGATTTATCCCGGCATCAAATGCCGATTACGAACCAATCCGCTCGACGGCCAAGTCACTTGGCCTTGTGGATTGACAGAATTTATTACTCTTAATGACGAAACGATCGGATATTTAGGGAAAGTCGTTCTCCAGGGAATCTCGCTTAAGATCAACGTCGGCGAGCGCGTCGCGCTCGTCGGCGAAAGCGGCGCCGGGAAATCGACACTACTGCGGACCATTTACGAGCGCCAGAACGCCGAATCAGCCCTGATCCCACAAGATCTCGGCCTCGTCCACGCTCTCTCCGTATTCCACAATGTCTATATGGGACGGCTGCACCTGCGTTCAGTATGGCGCAACCTGCGCAATCTGCTTCGACCGGCAACAGCGGAATTGAAGGCAGTGCGGGACGTATTGACCCGACTGCGCTTGGAAGACGAGCTAAGATCACTAGTCGGGGAGCTATCTGGTGGCCAACAGCAACGGACGGCTGTCGGACGGGCACTCTACCATCCTGGCGATGCTTTGATTGCCGACGAGCCGGTCTCGGCTGTAGACGAGCATCAAGCCCACGACATTTTACGCCATATCCAAGAGAGCAAGGATACGACCATCCTTGCCATGCACGACCGAGCACTGGCCATTCGTTACTCTGACCGCCTGATCGGCGTTAAGGACGGCCGAATCGCATTGGATGAACCGGCTGCCGGCATGCAGCCAAGCGATCTCGACGACCTCTATCAGACAGCCTGAGCATGTCTGACGTGCAGAAACAATCACCGCTGCACCGTACGGCATTCAGCTTTCTTGCTATCGCGGTTGTCTGTGCCATTTTCGCCGACATCGAGATCACCACCGTCAATCCATGGACCGAGCTCGGGCGCATGGCGCTAGGCATCGTAACTCCGGACTTTTTAGCTACCGACGACTTTGGCATGGCGATGCTTTATACCCTTTCCTTCGCCCTGTTGGGGGTTACATTTGGCAATATCATTGGCTTCGGCCTCGCCCTAGTATTTTTCAGCCGCACCGTCCGCATCGGCTGCGCTTTCATACGCGCCATCCACGAACTATTTTGGGCGCTGCTCTTTTTGCAAATATTCGGTCTGTCCCCGTTGACCGGCATCCTGGCAATCGGAATCCCGTATGCCGGGATTATTGCCAAGGTTTACGCAGAAATTCTCGAAGAAGGAGACCAAGCCCCCCTCCTCACGTTGCCTAACAGCGTCAGC
>CAUZNJ010000108.1:0-6727 GCA_963580965.1 Alphaproteobacteria bacterium
TACTAAGATATGGGCAATGCTTGTTCTAGCTTAAACCATGTTTCTAGAATGTTTCAGCTATGACATAGAGAGCTGCACCTATTAGAAATCAAATTTTATGACTTAAAGTATCAAGAATTAGAAATGGTTAGAATAATTTTTTCTTATAAATTTTTTATCTGATACGATTTTATGCCAAGATATAACCGCTCAAAGCAGCTGAGCATTAGGTAAAAATTGTTCAAATCTCTCATTATTTTATATAGTGATATTTGAATGGGTTGATGATTAATTTATTTCTTCCCCAATAGTAAATTTATTTGATTTGTTTAGTTTAGTGAGCGGTTTAATTGCGCGGTTGCGTTATCTTATGCGTGCTTCGAGGATAATACGGGGTTTGACCTTAGCCCCTAATACAGGGATAAAAGGCACCTCAGCGCTGAGGTGCCTCAGCTTATGGTGGTGCTGGAGTTATTCGGGTATAATTTGAGGCGCATTGATTAGCGCATTTGTCCCCGTTCGTAGAGGCCAATGTGGGCCCGACGGCACTATCCAGTCTTCTGCTTTTGGCGACGACAGGACCGTTCGTATTGTTGCGGAGCGTATAGTGATGGGAAATCTGTTGTGCCTGATATTTTGAGATGGTGATCACGACATTCGATTGATGAACGGCACAGTACCGAACATATATGCGGAGTTTCGCGGTAAATACCTTCGGTGCGCCTTAAGGGCGCCACCGCGAGACAAAATGTGAACGTTACGTTGAGGAACCAGCCAATCGGCCTCCTGACGTGTGGGGCCGGACCGGGGAGACGGGTTTGATATGAAGGCTCTTTCTAAACAGGGGCTGTACGATCCCGCGAACGAGCATGATTCGTGCGGCGTTGGCTTCGTTGCGAACATTAAAGGCCGCAAGTCTCACGACATTATTCTTAGCGGGCTTGAGATTCTTGATAATCTCGACCACCGCGGCGCCGTTGGTTCCGACCCGCTGGTTGGAGATGGTGCTGGCTGCCTAATCCAGATGCCGGACCGGTTATTGCGCGACTGGGCCTTTAAGGCGGGTCATGATTTGCCAGAATTGGGCAATTACGCAGTTGCGATGTGCTTCCTGCCGCAGCATGAGGCCGCGCGCGATGCCAGCGTCGCTCTCTTTGAACGCTATGCCGATGCCGAAGGCCAACCCATTATCGCCTGGCGTGATGTGCCTACCGATAGCAGTGGCCTTGGTGCGCTGGTCATTGAAACCATGCCCGTCATCCGCCAGGCGATCCTTGCACGTAATCCGCGGATCAAGGATCAGGATGCTTTTGAGCGTAAAATTCTGGTTATCCGTAAGCAGACACTGAATAAGATACGCACGCAGGCTGAGAGTGGTGTCCTGGACGGCATTGGAGACTTTTACATGCCGTCGTTTTCGTCACGTACCGTGGTCTATAAGGGCCTGCTGCTGTCGCCGCAGGTGGGTAGTTTTTATTGCGATCTTCGCAATCCACTGACGGAATCCGCTCTGGCGATGGTCCATCAGCGATTTTCTACCAACACGTTCCCGTCATGGCGGCTGGCACATCCCTATCGCATGCTCGCCCATAACGGCGAAATCAACACTGTGCGCGGCAACGTCAACTGGATGTACGCGCGCCGTCATTCCATGTCATCGGACTTGATCGGCCCCGACCTAGATAAGATGTGGCCGCTGATTCCTCACGGACAGTCCGACACAGCTTGTATCGACAATGCCCTCGAAATTCTCCTGGTAGGTGGATATTCGCTGGCCCAGGCCATGATGATGTTGATTCCCGAAGCCTGGAGCGGCAACGAACATATGGATCCCAAACAACGGGCTTTTTATGAATACTACGCCGCATTAATGGAGCCGTGGGACGGCCCGGCGGCCATCGCCTTTACCGACGGCCGCCAGATTGGTGCCACTTTGGATCGAAACGGCCTCCGCCCGGCGCGCTATGTGATCACCGATGATGATCGGCTGATCATGGCTTCCGAGGTCGGCGTTCTGCCCGTGCCCGATGATCGCATCCTTCATAAATGGCGGTTGCAGCCGGGCAAGATGCTGCTGATCGATCTCGAAAAAGGCCGCATCATCGACGATGGGGAAATTAAAAAGGCGCTTGCCGACGAGCATCCTTACCAGGATTGGCTCGACGGGACCCAATTTCAGCTCGAGGAACTGGCTGACCCATCGGCGGACGGTATGGCGGTGCACGATAACGACAAGGCGGATTGGCTTAACCTTCAGCAGGCATTCGGATATACTCAGGAAGACGTAAAGGTTTTCCTCGAACCGATGGCTAGCAATGGTGCCGACCCGATTGGCTCGATGGGTGTCGATACGCCGATCGCCGTACTCTCGCGGAAGCCAAAGCTACTTTACAACTATTTCAAGCAGAATTTTGCCCAGGTCACGAACCCGCCGATAGATCCGATTCGTGAGGAATTGGTGATGTCTCTGGTCTCGATGATCGGGCCGCGGCCAAACTTACTGGGTCATCATGCTGGTTCGCATTACCGACTAGAAGTGGCGCAGCCGATTCTCACGAACACAGACCTAGAAAAGATTAGGTCTATATCTAGTCTCGTTGGAGAGGCCTTTCGCACTCAGACGCTAGATGCTACCTGGCCGGTTTCCGAAGGGGTCGATGGTCTTGTGCCGGCGATTGAGCGGATATGTCATCAGGCCACGGACGCGGTAATTGACGGACACAACATCCTTATCCTGTCCGATCGCGCCGTCTCGCTGGATCGCGTGCCGATTCCCGCGCTGCTCGTAACGGCTGCCGTTCATCATCATCTTATCCGCCGTGGCTTGCGCACCTCTACCGGCCTCGTGGTGGAAACTGGCGAAGCGCGCGAGGTCCACCATTTCTGTGTGCTCGCTGGTTATGGGGCAGAGGCGATTAATCCCTATATGGCATTCGAGTTGCTAGAGAAAATTCGCGTCGAGAATGGCTTGGAGTTAGCTGCCGCAACGGTTCAAAAAAATTACATTAATGCGGTTGGCAAGGGCATTCTTAAGGTCATGTCTAAAATGGGTATTTCTACCTATCAATCTTATTGCGGAGCCCAGATTTTTGATGCTGTAGGCCTATCCACGCAGGTTATTGAGCAATATTTCACCGGCACGGCTTCGACCATTGAAGGCGCTGACATTTGTGCCATCGCGCTTGAATCCATACGCCGCCATCATGATGCGTATGGCGATGACCCCATCTATGCCGATATGCTCGATGGTGGTGGTGATTACGCATTTCGTTTACGTGGCGAGGATCATGCCTGGACGCCGGAATCCGTGGCTGCCCTGCAACACGCGGTGCGCGGTAATTCAACTGATCAATACAAGAGCTTCGCCAAGTCCATTAATGAACAGAACGAACGCTTCCTTACCATCCGGGGCTTAATGAGTTTCCAGTTGGCAGAAATCTCGGTCCCGCTTGACGAAGTCGAGCCGGCAAGCGAGATCGTAAAGCGTTTCGCCACGGGAGCTATGAGCTTCGGTTCAATCAGCCGCGAGGCCCATACGACGCTGGCCATCGCCATGAATCGCATTGGTGGCAAGTCTAACACCGGTGAAGGCGGCGAAGAAGTTGACCGCTTCACGCCAATGGCCAACGGCGACTCCATGCGTTCGGCGATTAAACAGGTGGCCTCAGGGCGTTTCGGCGTCACGACAGAGTATCTAGTCAACGCTGACGACATCCAAATCAAGATGGCACAGGGCGCCAAGCCTGGCGAGGGCGGCCAACTGCCCGGATACAAGGTTGATCGCAACATTGCCAGCGTTCGACATTCGACACCGGGCGTGGGCCTAATTTCACCTCCTCCACATCACGATATCTACTCGATCGAGGATCTTGCGCAGCTCATTCATGATCTTAAGAACGTTAATCCCCGGGCGCGGGTCTCGGTCAAGCTGGTGTCTGAAGTCGGTGTAGGCACGGTTGCTACTGGCGTCAGCAAGGCGCGTGCTGATCATATTACGATATCTGGGTTCGAAGGCGGTACTGGTGCAAGCCCTATCACATCGCTGACCCACGCAGGGTCCCCATGGGAAATTGGCCTTGCGGAGACCCAACAGACTCTCGTCTTAAATGGGTTGCGCGGCCGTATCGCGCTTCAGGTCGATGGGGGCCTGCGCACAGGGCGTGATGTTGTGGTTGGAGCGTTACTGGGTGCCGACGAATTTGGCTTTGCTACCGCCCCGTTGATCGCCTCTGGGTGTATCATGATGCGAAAATGTCATCTCAATACCTGTCCAGTTGGTATAGCTACCCAGGACCCTATCCTGCGTGCACGCTTTACCGGCACCCCGGAACACGTGATCAATTATTTTTTCTTTGTTGCCGAGGAAGTGCGGGAGATCATGTCACGGCTTGGCTTCCGCACTTTACGTGAGATGACAGGGCGGGTAGATCGCCTCGACATGAAGCGCGCCATCGACCATTGGAAAGCGGATGGAGTAGATTTAACACGGCTCCTCCACAAGGTGCCGAGGCGCAAGGGCGTTGCTATTCATAATTGTGAAGTCCAGGATCACTGCCTAGGTGCCGCGATGGATATTGGCCTGATCGAGGAAGCCAAGCCGGCGCTGGAATTAGGAAGCGCGGTTCATATCGAGCGCGATGTACGCAGCGTCCACCGCACTGTCGGAGCCATGTTGTCGGGTGAGCTGGCCCGGCGTTATGGCCACGCGGGTCTGCCCAGGGATACCATTACCATCCGCCTCAAGGGTACTGCCGGCGGCAGCTTTGGGGCATTTCTCGCGCATGGCGTTAGTTTGGAATTGATTGGTGACGCCAATGACTATGTAGGCAAGGGCCTCTCTGGCGGCCAAGTGGTGGTGCGCCAGCCAGGAGGGTCCCGCCGGCTGGCAGCTGACAATATTATCGTTGGCAATACGGTTCTCTATGGTGCGGTCTCTGGCGAGGCATATTTTTCGGGTGTTGCCGGAGAACGCTTTGCCGTGCGCAATTCAGGAGCTGTCACAGTGGTCGAAGGCGTTGGCGATCATGGCTGCGAATACATGACGGGTGGCGTCGTCGTCGTCCTCGGCGAAACTGGGCGTAACTTTGCTGCTGGCATGTCTGGCGGCGTTGCCTATGTCTATGATTCGGATGGAGTATTTGCGTTGCACTGCAACCAAGCGATGGTTGATCTTGAGCCTATAGCAGCGGTCGGCGAAGGGAAAAAGGACGATCCGGAGCGGCCACGCCAGCGCTCCATTAATGTTAATGAAAATGGCATGGGCGACATGTTGCGTTTTGACGCTGAACGGCTACGTATCTTGGTTGAGCGTCACCTTTTGTTAACCGGAAGTTACAGAGCGAGCGTGCTTCTTGATGATTGGAATGCAGCCCTTGGTAAATTTGTTAAGGTAATGCCCAAGGACTTTCGCCGCGCCTTGCTGGAAATGAACGATGAACGGAACGCGGCGAAGGTCGCTGCTGCCGAATAGGCTTTGCAGAAATGAAGGACATGCAGGATGGGTAAGCCTACCGGCTTTCTGGAATACGAACGCCAGGAACGCGGCTATGAAACGCCCGAAGTGCGCCGCACCAAATGGGCAGAATTCATCAATCCGCTACCTGACGAGACAATGGGCCACCAAGCGGCACGCTGTATGGATTGCGGTATTCCCTTTTGCCATACCGGCTGTCCGGTCAATAATCTGATTCCAGATTGGAATGATCTTGTCTACCGCGATCAGTGGAAAGTGGCACTGACGGCGCTTCACTCAACAAACAACTTTCCCGAGTTTACTGGCCGCGTATGCCCAGCACCCTGCGAGGCTGCCTGTACGCTAAATATTGATGACAATCCGGTTACCATTAAAAGTATCGAATGCGCTATTGTTGATCGTGGCTGGGATGAAGGCTGGATCCAGCCGCTCGTCCCGTCGGAACGGACTGGCAAGCGTGTCGCCGTCGTCGGGTCGGGCCCGGCCGGCCTTGCTTGCTCCCAACAGCTTGCTCGTGCAGGTCATCATGTCACCTTATTCGAGAAAAATGACCGTATTGGCGGCCTTCTACGCTATGGTATCCCTGAATTTAAGATGGAAAAGCGGCTGATCGACCGGCGGATTGAGCAGATGACCGCCGAGGGTGTTGAATTTCGACCTGGTGTTAACGTCGGTATCGATATTTCAATTGATGAGCTACGCGAGAACTTCGATGCTATCTCCATGACCGGTGGCGCCGAGATTTCGCGCAACCTGGAGGTCGATGGTCGCGAACTCGACGGCATCCACTTCGCTATGGATTTTCTGACCCAGCAGAATAAGCGCTGCCACGGTGATGGCGAGGTAACCGCCGCGCCGACGGGGACGCTTACCGCAGAAGGAAAGCATGTTGTGGTAATCGGTGGCGGGGATACCGGATCAGATTGTATCGGTACGTCAGTTCGTCAGGGTGCGGCTTCTATCATCCAGCTCGAAATCATGCCCCGCCCGCCCGAGAAAGAAAACAAGGGGCTAAGCTGGCCCAATTGGCCGCTTAAAATGCGCACGTCGTCGTCTCAGGAAGAAGGCTGCGAACGCGACTGGTCTGTGGTGACCCGTCGTGCTGTTGGTTTGGGTGGTAAAGTCACGGCCATCGAATGTGTTCGCGTTGAATGGCGCAAGGACAACCTAGGCCGCATGGAGATGCAGGAAATAGAAGATAGCACTTTTCTTCTCGATGCTGATCTCGTCCTACTGGCCATGGGCTTCGTTGGTTCTCGTCGTGAAGGTATGGTC
>CAUZNJ010000109.1:0-6709 GCA_963580965.1 Alphaproteobacteria bacterium
ATACATAGTACGTGTAGCTAGGCGGTGCGATGGCGACCGTTAATTTTTTAAGGAAACAATTGATTATTTAGAAAAGTAACAATTGTTTATTTAGACAAGTGAGGTCAGCTGCTTTGTACTTAATCTTTTTTTAAGTTGCTTGGTCTGCTAGGGCGTTGGTCATTGAACGCGCTTTGTAGGCATCCTTGTCGGCGCAGTCTGATGCCCATTTCAGGGTTCGCTTGGCCATTGCGTTTTCGTATGTGTCGATGACCCTGCCATTAAGTTTTCCAACAGATTCACCAACGTCGGTTAGTTCATCGAAGGCCTCGATGACGGCGTTTGCCCAAGCGGTTTCTTTTGTCGTTGGTGACAGCCCCGTTATTAAAGGTTCGATAAAGGCTGGATGTAGTGCGCCGGCGTGTTGAATTCCGGCGGAGTGCAGTGCGGCAGCCTGTTTAGCTGCTTGATCGCTTTGGTCGACGCGCCCAGATGTATTGGGAACAAAAACGGCGCCTACTGACTCAACATTCCTTGTCATAGCACCCAAAGCTACGTAGGCGCCGGGAAACGCATACTGGTCGAAATCTGCAAACATCTCGATACCTAGGTTGACCGCCATGTCATAGCCGTTGGCGCCACCCTGAGACCAATTTTTCCGTGGTGTCGCATCCAGAAGCTCACATATATTTACTGCTCCCAGCGCTGATTCAATCATGGGTGACAGCTCAATCGATCCCGGAGGAATACCGCGTTCTTTTTCTAACCGCAGGATAATCTCGTGTGCATGCTGAAGCTCTTCAATAGTCTCTGTCTTCGGGAGCATAATGCGATCGACCCCGGGCCAGACAGCGTACGGTAGATCCGCATCGACAAAGGGTTTATTGATTCTTATGTAGACTGAAGCTCCACCTTTTTTAGCTTTCTCGATCGATTCCCGCATTAACGTGCGGCAGCGTTGTTTTTCTGCTGGTGCAATGGAGTCTTCCATGTCGAGGATGTAGACGTCGCCGCCCCGGGTCCATGCCTTGTCGATAAAACGTGGATTTGTTGGGGTAACGAACATCGCGCAACGAGAGACCCTGTTGTTCATTGTGCAAATCCCGTGATCGTCAGTTCGATCTGTATTTCCGTATCACAACGGACTTCGCATGACTTTGTTTTCATGAGGATTCTTTCTCATGCGCTTGCGCTTTTGCTTGATCACGCGCCTGGGCTCTGTCTGCCCAATTAAGATATACTTTGGCGCGCACATCGACGGGTACGTCGATCATTTTTCCTTCCAGGGGAACAGACGCCATGCCGCGTGATAACCCTTCGGCAAAAACCTCGATAACCTTTACGTAGTAGTCTGCTTCGTCAGTCGACGGGCGGAAACCCTCATTGCAGAACTTGATCCATGAGGCGTGTGGGCAAACCGCGCCCTTAAAGCCCGTATCGCGAGCGCGTCGCACGGCTGTTTCCAAGGCATCGCCGCTGACATTTTCCTGGGTTAGGCTGAGCGGGTAACTCATGCCCAGTGCCTGACCGCCAACCGACGTGGCGACCGTTATAAGCTGTGACTTGATGTACTCCAGTGGATCAAAGTCAAGTTCCGGTTCGGACTGCATGCCGAGATCGCTGCTCAAAGCATGCTCGTTAATTAGGAATATGCCGAAGCGCTGGCTTGCTCGCGCGATTTCCAGGGAGTGCCATACGGCGCCGGCTTTATCCACTTCGACGTCGATTTCCAGAAATCCGGTTTCAATTCCCCGGCTAACCTCAAGCGCATCCAGGCATTGCGAAACGGTTACTATATCTTCTGGCTCCTTAACACTTTTAAGAACCACACCTGAAATTCCCGTGAATACAGTCGCGTCGAGCTCGGCCAAGGAAAAATCTTGGTTGATGCGGATGAAAATTTCGGCACCACCCGTCGCAGCTGCACAAATGGCTGCGGGCATGCGGTTCTTTAGGTCTGCCTGCCAGTCACGGCCCAATGCTTTGGTGAAATCAAGAATGATGGCGTCAGCCCATGAGGCATAAGCCTTTTGTTCAAGTTGCGGGTCGTCAATTGATAATGCGAATATTGAACGGCGAATAAATTTAGGAACCACCTTTCCATCGGCATTCGAATGGTTTCTGGCTTCGGGTTGTATTGATTGCTTGTTCATGCCGCGGCAAACCCTTTATTAGCAGAATCCACTTGTTCCGGTGCTACACACAGACAGCCGGTAAAACCTAAAAGTTGGGCTTCTCGTGCGGCTCTTTCTGTTTCTTTTTTGGTTGCTACACCGCCGCGTGAACCAGGCCGCCAAAATGCACCGAGTGGCTGTTTATCTAACATTCGAGCAGCTACAAGTGCCCTCGTCATCAAAAAGCGGTAGAGCCGAAACTCATCCTGCGGTACGGGGCCAAGCATCATGGTCAGGTCAATGCGTCCAACGCCCAGGGCTGTGACACGAGGGCTGGCCTTTGCAATGGTGGCCGCACTCCAGAATCCTTTGGCAGATTCTAGCATCAATACTAGTTCCGTTGTTCCTGCCTCGACACCACGCTCATGTTCCATGGTGGTGATGCAATCGCCGAGATCACTGACTTCCTCGGGGTTATCGGGGCCTGGGAAAATAATACCGTTGATTCCACGGTGTATGGAAGCTCTGACATCTGCCCAGCGGGTTTCCCGATCAACTCGGACAAAGACGTCTGATTGGCTATCGCCAATGTCCTTGATCAATGGTGCCAAGCCCGAACGCGCTTCGTCTTTGCTCTTCGGAGGCACAGTGTATTCAAGGTCGAGGACCACCACATCTGGTTTGATGACTTTATAACCCATGACAGCGGCGGGATTATGCGCGGGAGCGATCATCCAGGAACGTCTTGGGTTTGTTTGTGCCACCATTTTGAATATCCTCCATGCGGTTTCTTACTGTAATTAAGGCCGCATTTTTATGTACATGGCGATTTTGACATACTTCATAGGAATTCCGCAAAGTAACCTGACGTCCGTTGGGCTCAATTATTAAAACAATACTTTAAATCTAAAATAAAACCCAAGCTGGGGTCAAAGCTTACTAATGTTTTGAGCTGATTGAATCCCCGGAGTTGGGCCATCTTTTACCCTTATAGATGGCCAATGCGCTCGGCCGCAACGCCGGTCAATATAGACGGCTCCACATGTTTTTGCGCGCCGGCAGTAGCATATTTAGGGACGTTCCAGGCCGGTGGTAGCGAAGACCTAGGTTCGTAATGTGGAGGACCCAAGTTACTTAAAGGCCTTCGAGGGCCCGAAGCTTAATGCGGTCGCTCTCCCTTGATCATGGTGTGGTACATCAGCCTGTGCTGGTTCCAGTCATATTTATAGGTGGCGCGGTGTAGGGATGCCCGATTATCCCATACCAGAAGATCGCCTACGCGCCATTTGTGTACATAGGTAAATGCCGGCTGAATAACCTGATCGAGAATTTTGTGAAGAAGATCCTGCGATGCCTCTGGATCCATGCCGAGTATGTACTCGACCCGCGAGGGATCAAAATATAAGCCCTTCTCACCTACGCCGTCGATGGTGCGCACCAGGGGGTGGATGTTCGGCACTTGATCTCCCTGTGCCATAATGGCGAGATTGTCGGCGCTGAGGTGAGAACGTGCAGTGCTACTGGCGCGTACATTGGCCGTCTTAAGGGGTTCAAGTTTTTTGCGCATATCTTTGGATAGAGCCTGATAACCTGTACGCATGTTAACAATCTCGGTATCGCCGCCCGTGTTGGGAATTTCCACGGCGTAGAGAAGGACGAACTTCGGCGGTACTTTGCGGAACGCACCGTCCGTATGCCAATGGCCGGCGGTCTGATCGCGATTGCCTTCGACGTTGGTGTTAAAATTTGAGTATCGTTTGACGGCCGGCAGGCCGGAAAATGAATACTGCGGATGGTCCTGCACAATGACGTCGCCGAATATTCCGGCGGCGGTGTTGAATTCTTCGGGCGTAAACTGCTGGTCTCGAATGACCACGCAGACATTATCTAACACCGTCTGATTCAACAACCTGGCGTCTTCTGCATCGATATGGCGAAGATCGATTCCGATAACTTCGGCGCCAATTTTCGGTGACAGCTTGTTAATTTGCATCGAATTTTCTGTGGTGATCGTCATCGCGTCTTCCTTTCGTCCATGTCCGCGTTAGCGCGGACGTTAACCGAAGATTTAGGCGCGTGGGGCTTATCCGTACCTTCGTAGGTTGAGAGTTCAACATTGTTATATCACTATTTTTCTTGAGGTCATCCGTCTCGAGATGGGGTGTCGCTCCCTGTTGTCCTATTTAATATGCTAGTTAAAGCCTGCATTCTGAATGTTTGGATTTTCAGAAATAGGGCTGTGAAATGCCAGCGTTAAGGATGTTGAATTTTTTTCTGACAAAGGCGTCGATCCTCCTGCACACTTCATCACTCGTTATAATTTTTCTGATAACACCCTTTGAGGCACAAACTAAAATTCTAGGGAGATTTAAGGATGAGCAAGAATCCAGCTATTAAGAAGACGGCCAATCGTTCCAATCTATCATCCGCCGACAAGACGCTCGCGGCTGCCATCCGCAAGCTGAAAAAAATGCCGACTGGATATGTTTATGACGCCCTTCGTATGCTGGGTATTGGTACCGTTACCGACGGAGTTTTGCCTGCCGGTCGCAAAAGCAGCTTTGTTGGGCCGGCGGTCACCCTGCGCTGGGCACCGAAACGCAATGCGGGAATTGCACCGCTGAACATCTATGAGTTTATCCGGACTTGTAAATCTGGCCAAGTTCTGATGATGGAAACAGGTCGTGCGGATGGTTGGATCATGGGTGAAAACATGTCCCATCACTCAATGTATCAGGGCCTTTCTGCAATGGTTACGGATTCCAAGGTCCGCGATTTTGCTGAGATCGCCGAACTCAAATTTCCTGTGTTCTCTACAGGGCCGGCTATTCGGCGGGCCGAAGTTGAATTGGTGGGGCTGAATGTCCCCATATCGTGTGGAGGGGCACAGGTTGTTCCAGGCGACATTGTAATTGGTGATGCTGATGGCATTGCAGTTGTTCCTGCCGCCCGTATTGCCGATGTCGTCTACCAGGCAGAAGCAATTGGGAAAGTTGAAGCTGCCCAGGAAAAAGCGATTCGCGATGGTGTTCCGATGGCTAAATTGAAGGCCATCATGGCCAAGAAGAAAGTCCAGCATAAATAGCAACGTCGTTGAGAAGAGCATAAATTTATAGGAGGCACGACATGAAGTTTTTGTATTTCGACGATGTGCGGCTGGGCGTCCTGCGCGGAGATCAGGTTGTGGATATAACCGCCAACGTCCAAGACGTGCCGCATCGAGACAATGCTGATTTGATCATTGGTCTGATTGAATGCTTCGACAGTCGTAAAGAGCGTCTTGAGGCGGTGGTTGCTGGCGGCAAGGGGGTCCCCCTTGCCTCCGTGAAGATCCTACCGCCCTTGCCGCGTCCCGGCAAAATTGACTGTATGGCAGTCAATTATATGGAAGATGGAACGCGCAGCGTTCCGGCGCCGATCAATGCTTTTCACAAGTCGCCTGGTTCTGTGATCGGCAGCGGCGGCACTATGGTATTGCCGGACGTGCCCGCTGGTATTTTTGAGGGTGAAGCCGAACTCGCGCTAGTCATTGGCAAACGAGCCTCCAACGTTCCAGCAGCTGATGCCATGCACCATATATTTGGGTACCTCAATTTCATCGACGGATCAGCGCGCGCCCTACCGCCTGCAGGCAATACCTTTTTTCAAATGAAATCGCGCGAAACCTTCGCACCTATCGGGCCTTTCTTGGTCACAGCCGATGAAATCTCCGACCCACACAAATTGGGGGTTCGCCTAACGGTCAACGGCAATGTCAAACAGAAATTTAATACCGACGATATGGCCCATCGTATCCCGCGCATCATCGAATGGCTGAGTTCGATCCACACGCTTGAATCGGGCGATTTGATAGCCACAGGTACAAACCATGGTGGGCTCAGCGCCTTTCACGATGGGGATAAGGTCGAATTGGAAGTTGATGGACTGGGTCTCTTGCAATTCGACGTCCGCGACGACCTAAAACGAACCTGGTCACGCGACACCCGGCTGGAGCACCATAACAAAGCTCTCGAAGGAGCCTTCACGCCGCAGATTACCGGTAAATACACCTAGGAACGAATCTTAGTCCTGCCCCGTTAGATACGCCGCAACAAGAGCAGGGTCGAGCTTATCGCGGTAGGGCTGCACGATGTCTTTTATCGCATGTTGAAATTCGGCTCTTTCATCCGTTGTCAGCGTAACGAACTGCACGCCCTGTTTTTCCAATTCCGCCCGGCAGGCTGCATCCTCATCGGCGGCAAACTTGCGGTTGGCGAGGGTGGCTTCGCGGGCGGCTTCGGTGACGGCCCGCTGCAACCCGGCAGGCCACTCAGCAAAAGTCTGCTGGTTGCACATAAAAAGACCCATGCCACAGATATGGGCGGTCAGGGTCACGTGCTTATGAAACTCATGCAGTCCAAAGTGCAACAAATTCGTCAGTGGATTTTCTTGGGCTTGGACCTCGCCACTAGCACAGACTCGATGTAGGTCCTTGGCGTCTGTCGAGATAGCATCGAAGCCGACGGCTGTCATGATATCGCGATAGAGCTGGTTGTTAAGGGTACGAATGCGCAGGCCATGGCAATCTTCTGGCTTGCGGATTGGCCGTTGTGAATTGGTAATATGGCGAACACCGT
>CAUZNJ010000110.1:0-6687 GCA_963580965.1 Alphaproteobacteria bacterium
TCCTGACGCAGAGTATGCGCCCGTGAAACTACCCTGAATCAGGCTTAGAGTCTTTGACCTTTGCATTACGGCGAAGGTCTCCGCCACCTATTCGGCTATATTCGCGCGCCGGGTGCTTGGTGTTGCTTCCATATAAAATTAACTAAAATCATGTTAATTGAAATAAAGTATTATATTTCAATGCATTGTTGAAATTTGCATCTCTTGTGTACGGCGTTAAGGTGGACTAGATTAATCTTCATCCTGGTTTTGCCGCTGGTTGATCTGCAAAGATTTTTTGGCTGAGTTAGCTTGCTGCCCAAGGAGGGGACATGGCGATTGCAACGAAGAGCAAGACGAAGTCCGTCGCAAAAAGGTCAGGAAAGGCCGCATCGAAGAAGCCGTTGACGGTGCCAACCCGTGACGAGCTTTTGCGCTACTATAACGACATGCTGTTGATCCGCCGTTTCGAGGAAAAGGCGGGCCAGCTATATGGAATGGGACAGATTGCCGGTTTTTGCCATCTCTATATTGGCCAGGAAGCCGTGGTTGTCGGCTGTCAGGCTGCTGCTAAGCCAATCGATAGCCTCGTAACCAGCTACCGCGATCACGGCCACATGCTCGCCTGTGGCATGGATGCTAAGGGTGTCATGGCGGAATTGACTGGGCGCCGTGGTGGGTATTCTAAGGGCAAGGGCGGTTCGATGCATATGTTCAGCCGCGAGAAAAATTTCTTTGGCGGCCACGGCATCGTCGCTGCTCAGGTGCCGATCGGTACCGGACTGGCTTTCTCGCACCGTTATAAGGGCGATGGCGGCGTAACTTTTACATATCTCGGTGATGGCGCTGTCAACCAGGGACAAGTTGCGGAGTCCTTGAACATGGCTTCCCTGTGGAAGTTGCCGGTCATTTACATCATCGAAAACAATAATTACGCCATGGGCACGTCGGTCAAGCGTGCGACGGCGAGTGCCGATTTTTATCGCCGTGGCGAGCCCTATGGAATCAAGGGTGAACAGGTGAACGGCATGTCGGTGCTGGAAGTCAAAGCAGCTGCTGAGCGCGCGACGGAGCATGCGCGCAGCGGGAAGGGGCCTTACTTGCTCGAAATGAAGACCTACCGCTATCGCGGCCATTCGATGTCTGACCCGGCCCGCTATCGTTCGCGCGAAGAAGTTAGCAAGGTGCGTAAAGAAAGTGACCCTATCGACCTGCTACGCGCCGTAATCGAGCGCGAGAAGGCGGCCGACGAGGATACTCTCCGGGAAATGGACCGAAAGGTTAAGGCCGTCGTCACCGAGTCTGCTGAGTTCGCTCAGCAGAGCCCCGAGCCCGACGAAAGCGAATTGTGGACTGATATCCTAGTCGAAAGTGCCGCCTGATTCGCGGACCGGCCACATCGATGATCATGATCTTCATCCAGGGAATTTAATATGCCTATCCAAGTGTTGATGCCGGCGCTATCACCGACCATGACGGAAGGCACGCTTGCTAGCTGGCTAAAGAAAGAAGGCGACACCGTATCTTCTGGCGATATTTTAGCTGAGATCGAGACGGATAAGGCGACCATGGAGGTCGAGGCCGTCGAGGAAGGCACGTTGGGAAAGATCCTGGTTGTTGCCGGCACTGAAGGGGTCGCGGTGAACACGCCGATCGCCTTGTTGCTTGGTGATGGGGAGAGCGATACCGGTTTGATAGGCGTTGCACCAGCGGCGCACACCACTACGACGTCATCTCAACAGTCCGTGCCTACTATTGCTGCCGCCGATGCTGCTGCGCGGCAGCGGCCGCTGACCTCGGTTGCTGCGGACGAGCCCCGCCTTGGCGAAACAGCTAACATTTCTGTCCGCGAAGCGCTGCGTGACGCTATGGCCGAAGAAATGCGGCGTGACTCCAATGTCTATCTGATGGGCGAGGAAGTCGCCCAGTATCAGGGTGCCTACAAGGTGAGCCAGGGCCTGCTTGAGGAATTTAGCGATAAACGGGTCATCGATACGCCGATTACTGAGCACGGTTTCACTGGGCTTGCAGTTGGCGCCGCCTTCAATGGCTTGCGACCTATTGTCGAGTTCATGACCTTCAACTTCGCTATGCAGGCGATGGATCAAATCATCAACTCGGCCGCTAAGACGCTCTACATGTCCGGTGGTCAGATGGGTTGCCCGATCGTTTTCCGTGGTCCGAATGGCTCTGCTTCACGGGTCGGCGCTCAGCATTCGCAGTGCTATGCCAGTTGGTATGCCCATTGTCCTGGCCTCAAAGTCATCTCTCCCTATTCAGGGGCAGACCATAAGGGACTGCTAAAGGCCGCTATCCGCGACCCCAATCCGATTATCTTCTTAGAGAATGAGTTGCTGTACGGTCGCAACTCCGACGTTCCGGTCAGCGATGACTACGTCATTCCCATTGGCCGCGCAAAAATTGAACGGGCTGGTAGCGACGTTACGATCGTCGCGTTCTCGATCATGGTCGATGTTGCTTTGCAGGCAGCGGATATGCTTGCCGCCGAAGGTATCAAGGCGGAAGTTATTAACTTGCGCACCCTACGGCCGATGGACAGTGAGACCATTATGGTTTCGGTCAAAAAGACTAACCGTGTCGTTTGTGTCGAGGAAGGCTGGCCCTTTGCTGGTATAGGCGCGGAAATTTCTGCGCAGATCATGGAGGAATGCTTTGACTACCTCGATGCTCCTGTGGCGCGGGTTGCGGGTGCCGACGTTCCCATGCCGTATGCGGCCAACCTTGAACGCCTGACCATCCCGAAACCGGATCATGTCGCCGTGGCCGCTAAGGCAGTCTGCTACCGCTGAGCGCCAGGGCCCCCTAGGGAAGGAAAGATCCATGCCGATCCAAATTCTAATGCCTGCGTTGTCGCCAACCATGACCGAAGGCACACTGGCCAAGTGGCATAAGAAAGAAGGCGACACGGTCGAATCTGGCGATATCTTGGCGGAAATCGAAACAGATAAGGCGACCATGGAGGTCGAGGCTGTCGAGGAAGGTATCCTCGGTAAGATACTTGTTCCGGACGGAAGTGAGGGTGTCGCTGTAAACGAGCCCATCGCCTTGCTGCTTGAAGACGGGGAAGATTCCTCCGCCCTGGATGACGCCATTGTTTCGGCTTTGGCTTCGAAAACGTTGGCGCCAGCAAAGGCCGAGGCCACGCTTTCGGCCCCAACCGAGCCGCAATTCTCTTCGGCAGTATCTGCTGGCGACGGCAGCCGGGTTTTTGCCAGTCCGCTGGCCAAGCGTATGGCTATCCAGGCGGGAATTGATCTCGGCTCCATTCGGGGCAGTGGTCCCGGTGGTCGTATAGTCAAGCATGATATTGAATCGGCGGTGATTGGCGGGGTTCCTCCCGAACCTGCCATTGCGCCCCAAGCTGCTGCTGCCCCTATTCTAGTGCTAGAACCAGCTCAGGGTGCAGCCTATCGGGAACAGCCCAACAGTGGCATGCGTAAGGCCATTGCCCAACGCCTCGGCGATGCGAAGCGTAATATTCCGCATTTCTATCTGACCGTGGACTGCGAGCTTGATGGGCTTCTGGAGCTTCGTAAGGACCTGAACGCACGGTCTCCGGAAGGCGAAGGGGCTTACCGGGTCTCGGTAAATGACTTCGTCATTCGCGCTGCAGCACTGGCCATACGTCGCGTCCCTAACGTCAATGTGTCGTGGACCGATTCTGCCATCCTTCTTTATAATGACATCGATATTTCGGTCGCTGTGGCGACGCCGGGTGGGCTGATAACGCCGATTATTCGCAAGGCCGACAACAAAGGCCTGGCCGTTATTTCAAGTGAGATGAAAGACCTCGCATCACGAGCGCGGGATGGCAAGCTGGCACCTGAGGAATACCAGGGCGGGGGACTCACGATCTCTAATCTTGGCATGTTTGGGGTGAAGGAGTTCTCGGCAATTATCAATCCGCCCCAGTCGGTAATCTTGGCGGTCGGCGCTGCCGAACCGCGCCCGGTCGTTAAGGATGGTGCCCTGGCCATAGCCACGGTGATGAGTTGTACTTTGTCGGTTGATCACCGTTCCGTGGATGGGGCGATGGGGGCGCAATATCTTGCCGTATTCAAGAAGCTGATCGAGGAACCGCTGACTATGCTGCTCTGAGTGGGCGGTATTACGAATGGCAGCAGGCGCCTTTTTGGTGCCGCAAGCGGAACGGATCTGAACCATGGCTGAAACGAGTTTTGATATTGTCATCGTTGGCGGCGGGCCGGGAGGCTACGTCACGGCTATTCGTGCCGCCCAACTTGGCATGAAGGCCGCCGTTGTTGAACGCGAACATTTGGGGGGCATCTGCCTTAACTGGGGTTGTATTCCGACTAAGGCGCTGCTGCGCTCGGCTGAGGTTTATCATAATATCCAAAATGCCGAGGCATACGGGCTGTCAGTGACGGGTGCATCCTTTGATCTTGCCAAGGTGGTGGCGCGTTCGCGGGCTATTGCCAAGCAACTCAACCAGGGCGTCCGGGGTTTACTGCGTAAGAACAAGGTTGCCATCATCGACGGTCACGGCAAGCTCGCCGGCAAGGGTAAGGTGCGTGTCGAAAAGGATGGTAAGGTTGTCGCCGACCTGACGGGCAAGCACATTTTGTTGGCGACAGGCGCGCGGGCGCGCTTACTGCCGGGGTTGGAACCTGATGGCAAGCTGATATGGACGTATCGAGAGGCCATGGTTCCCGAGACTATGCCCAAGTCCCTGCTGGTTGTCGGCTCTGGCGCCATCGGTATCGAATTTGCTAGTTTCTACCAGGACCTCGGCGCCGAGGTGACTGTGGTCGAAGTGTTGCCGCGTATTTTGCCGGTTGAGGATGAAGAGATTTCCGCCTTCGCCGAGAAAACCTTCAAGAAACGCGGTATGACCATTCATACAGGCGCCACGGTCAAATCCCTGAAAAAGGGGTCGAACAACGTCACTGCTACTATCGAAAAAAACGGTAAGGCGACGGATATCACCGTTGACCGCGTAATTCTCGCCGTTGGCATCGTTGGCAACGTTGAGAATATCGGCCTTGAGGGTACTCGCGTTAAGGTTGATCGCACCCACGTGGTCATCGACGAATGGTCGCGCACGGGAGAGCCGGGCGTCTATGCTATCGGTGACCTTACAGGCCCGCCGTGGCTGGCTCACAAAGCGGAGCACGAGGGCGTTATTTGCGTTGAGAAGATCGCCGGGGTAAAGGACGTTCACTCGCTTAACGTTGGCAATATTCCCGGCTGTACTTATTGTCGACCACAGGTAGCCAGCGTCGGCCTGACCGAGGCTGAAGCGAAGGAGCAGGGCCTTACGGTCAAAGTTGGTCGCTTCCCCTTTGTCGGTAATGGCAAGGCCATTGCATTGGGTGAGCCCGAAGGTTTGGTAAAGACCATATTTGACGCCAAGACTGGCGAGCTGTTAGGCGCTCACATGATCGGCGCCGAGGTGACCGAATTGATACAGGGTTACACATTGGCACGAACCTTAGAGACCACTGAGGCTGAATTGATACATACGGTGTTTCCGCACCCGACCCTCTCGGAAATGATGCATGAATCCGTACTCGACGCATACGGTCGGGTCATCCATTTTTAACGGCGCAAAATCGTGAGGATACTCACAATCCGGCGGCTGGCCGCCGCCGACCGGAATGAATGGTTCGGTTTGTGGCGAGGTTATCTCGACTTCTATGGCGCCGATTTGGACAAGGGTATTTCTGAGGCAACATGGTCGCGATTGCTTAGCGATGAGTGTCCGGTCCACGGCCTTGTTGCAGAAGATGAGGTAGGTGTCATAGGTTTCTTAAACTATGTCCTGCACGAGAATACGTGGTCTGACCAGCATGTATGCTATCTTGAAGACTTGTTCGTAGCTTCGTTGGCGCGCAAACAAGGGGCCGGTCGTTCACTGATCGAACATCTGGCCGGGTTGGCCCGGCGAGAGGGCTGGCATCGACTGTATTGGATGACCCATGCGGATAATGTGTTGGCGCGCCATCTTTACGATAAAATTGCACTAGTAACGGACTGGGTCCGCTACGACATCAATACTCGGGAATCCGTACAGAGATGATGACTAGAAAGGTGATCAACAACAGCGGCGGTAACGTCCAGGTCCTACGCCACCCAGAAAAGGCTAACCGGGAGGAAAATCCACATTTGCGTAAACCGGCGTGGATTAGGGTCAAGGCGCCGACATCCCTTGCCTATGCCGAAACGCGCAAGTTGATGCGAGACAGTGGGCTGCATACGGTCTGCGAGGAAGCGGCGTGCCCTAACATTGGCGAATGCTGGGCGCAAAAACACGTCACTGTTATGATTCTCGGCGACATCTGCACTCGCGCTTGCGCATTTTGTAACGTGCGTACCGGCAAGCCAGGGCTGGTGGATGAAAACGAGCCGGATAAATTAGCATCCAGCATCGCTAAGCTCGGCCTGCGCCATGTCGTGATTACTTCTGTTGACCGGGATGACCTTCCCGATGGCGGAGCAAACCAATTTGTTCGCTGCATTGAACGGCTTCGAGCAACGTCGCCTGAAACGACGATAGAAATTCTCACCCCCGATTTTCGTGGCAAGGATGGTGCATTGGAAGCGGTGATTGCGGCCCGACCCGATGTCTTCAACCATAATCTAGAAACCGTGCCTCGGCTCTATCCCACCATTCGCCCGGGGGCGCGCTATTTTCATTCCCTGCGGATTCTCGACGAGGCTAAGCGA
>CAUZNJ010000111.1:0-6667 GCA_963580965.1 Alphaproteobacteria bacterium
GGAACTCATCGAGCATAAGGAAAGGGTCGAGGTCGGGTAGTCTCTGCGTGCCGATGATTCGTGTCAGCTTTACACCAGCGCCATCACTTGCTGGCATGCCGCAAAAGACGTCTGCAACGGTGCGGAGGCCTGGATTCGTCTTTGTTGAGGTCAACCCCGCCTATCCTTTCGTGCTTTTGGCATTGCTACTGAACGGTCTGAGATACCACACCATCGGGCTGACCGACGACGACAACGGTTAAGTCGTCCGATTGCAGTAATGCGGCGGCAACTCGCCTGGCCTCGTTAAGTGTGACCGCACCAATGAAGTCGTTGCGTTTTTCCATGTAGTCGATGCTGAGACGGTCAAGTTGGATCGATACAAGGCGGTTCGCGATGTGGCGGGACGATGTCAGGCTGATGGGATAGGAGCCCGTGAGATAGGCCTTGGCGTCTGTGATCTCAGGATTGCTCAAGTCGCCGCGTGCCATCCGTTGCCATTCGTCACGTACGACTTTCAGGATTTCACCGACGCGTGCATTTTGGGTGCCGGCACTGCCGTAAAGCAGGCTGGCGTGTTCGAATGTCACTAGGCCGGTGCCTATACTATAGGCTAGGCCACGCTTTTCCCGGGCTTCCTCGTAGAGGCGGGAGGTAAACCCACCGCCGCCGAGGATGTGATTGATCACATAGGCGGTATAAAAATCGGGATGGTCCCGCTTTAATCCATTTTGAGCAAAAAGGATGGCACTCTGCGGAACATCCTTGTGGATAACGACCGTGCGGCCAGATGACCGCACCGTTGTTTCTGGGACGTCCCAAGAAGCGGCATGACCCGGCAGAGAGCCGAATGCGAGGTCGAGCAAGCTTTCTAGCTCAGCGGGTGTGACGTCACCAACAGCGCCGACGATCAGGTTATCATGGGCGAAACGGCGTCCGACAAATGCTTTCAGGTTCGATTCCGTAATAGATCGCAGGCCTTCCCTGGTGCCTCTATTGCGTCGTCCGTAAGGATGGTTTGGGAAGAGGATCTTATTGAGCGTGCGCTCGGCGATGGCGTTCGGGTCTTCTTCCTCTCGATCAAGACCGACCAGAATCTGGCTGCGGATGCGGTTAACGGGCTCGTCGTCAAAGCGCGCCGCCGTCAGGGCTTGGCGGAGCATATAAAATGCTGCGTAACGGTTCTGGCTCAGCGTCTGAAGAGATCCGAAGAAGTTATCCTTGGCGACATTAAAGCTGAGGCGGATAGACTTATCTTCGAGCTGACGCTGAAAAGCCTGTGAATTCAAAGAGCCCGCGCCCTCGTCGAGTAGACCTGCCACGAGCTCGGCGAGGCCCTCCTGGCCATCGGGATCGAGAGCCGCCCCGCCGCGAAAAGATATTTTTACGGTAATGAGGGGGGTTGTATGGTCCTCGACAAGCCATGCACTTACCCCGCTGGCGCTGGTCACGGCCTGGATATCGACGGCAACGGCGTGCGTTGGCCAGATTACCTGGGTGGCTGCCAAGAGAATCCCCATGGCCAAGATCAGGCGGCCCGTGTGGTGGAGCATGGACATATCATTCGTCTCCATTACTGGCTGGGTGCTTCGAGGCCCAGTAAGCGCGTAGTCACCGACATTTCGGCCTTAAACACGGCACGGGCCGCGTCGACAATTTGTTCGGCCGTTACATTTTGGATGCGCTCCGGCCAGCTTTCCACATCTGTCACTGTCTGACCGGATGCCAACGCGGCGCCGAGAACGCGGGCGCCATGGCTAACGGAATCACGGGCGTAGACAGCGCTTGCCAGCATTAGTTTTTTGGCGCGAGAGACTTCCTCGTTGCTGACGCCATCGGCCAGTATGGCATCAACTTCCTTCATCATCGCTGCTTCCAGCGTTGCCATGTCAGTTCCTGGACGGGGCGATATGTAAAAGCCAAAGCGTGAGGGTCCAAGGCGGTCGGCGTCGTACCAGGCACCAGCGGTAGTGGCCAGTCCTTGCCGAACAACCAGATTGCGGTGCAGGCGGCTAGTGGCGCCGCTGCTGATGATCGTGGCAAGGACTTCGAGAGGATAGGTATGGTCCTTCTTGCCGTATCCGTGACTTGGCGCTAGATAGCTTCGGCTCAAGGCTGGTTGGCGCACTCGTGCGTCGCGCAATGTCACTTCGCGCGCCGCACGCTGGGGTGGCTCTTGTGGGCGCACTCGTTGTGGGACGGGGCCTGGTGGAATAACGCCGTAGTATTTCTCGGCAAGGGGCCTGACATCTTTGGCGGTGGTGTCGCCGCTGATTACTAGGATAGCGTTGTTTGGCGCGTACCAGCGGGCGTGGAAGGCCATGATACCGCCTAACGTAAGTGCCCGGATTTCATGCTCCCAGCCGATAACCGGGCGACGATAGGGGTAATTAAGGTAGGAAACAGCCAACGCTTGTTCCTGTAAAATAGACCGGGGATCATTGTCTGTGCGTTGGCGCCGTTCCTCCAGCACCACTTGGCGTTCTGTTTCCACGGACTCTGGCGTGATGTGAAGGTTGGTCATGCGGTCTGCTTCCAATTCCATGACTAGGGCTAGATGCTCCTTCGCTACCGTCTGGTGGTAGGCGGTATAGTCGTAAGACGTGAAAGCATTCTCCCGGCCGCCGATGCGGGCTAGAAGAGTCGAAAACTCACCCTCTGGGTGCCTTTCCGTTCCTTTGAACATCAGGTGTTCGAGGAAGTGGGAGATTCCTGTGCTGCCCTCGACTTCGTCGGCTGAGCCGACCTTGTACCAGACCATGTGCGTGACGACGGGAATTCGGTGATTCTGCACGACAACGACCTGCATACCATTGGCGAGCTTAAATGTTTCAGGACCGAAGACGGAGGGTCGTGCGGGGCTCGCCGCCAGAGAGATGGCAACCAGGAATGCCGCGAATGCTAATGAAATATGTCTGTGAAAGGGCATAGATCCGGTCCGATACATTTAAGTGCGATTATTCTGAGTGGTTGTGGCTGCATACTTGCTGCACCCGATACATCATCGCGTATGAATGTAAGTCAGTATGGATCACTCGCAAGTAAACTGACCGTGCGAGCTTGGTATTAGTCGAAGATACCTTCGAAAATGGCCTTTTTCTTGACCTCCCTGACGGGGATACTCCCCCCGGTCACCGGCTTTCCGAGCGCCTTTCTTTTGCTTATCCGCTTTGCTTCTACTTCGGGGTCAACGAGAACATTGACCTTCGGCGTGGTTCTCCAGAAAATGATCTTATCGACGACCGAACCCTGTTCCTTTGCATAGAGCGATGTTTCGCGATCTATGATGGAACGGACCCCTAGCTCGGCCTGATCCACGCCGGCCTGCCGTAAGAACGCCAGTGTTGCTGGTGATGTTGCTTTCTGGGAGTTGGCAAAGGTTGCACTCGGATTGTCGCCGCTAAGGGCTTTGCTGGCCTGGCTAGTGGAGCCGGGGTCTTGCGGCCGTGCCGCGTTTGTACCCGGCGGTCTCAGGCCGAAGTCCGGAGGCTGACTCAAGGGCGCTCGCTGGTACACGGCAAATTCATCTGGTGCTCGTTTCTCGCGAGATAATATCCGCTTGGCATCTCCGCAGGCGGATAGGAAAAGTGCCGGCAGGCAAATCATCAGGACTAAGCGCCCGCGCATCATCAATTTTCTGCTCATTGCGAATCCATTGAACTTTGATTTTTATTCCGTTCCGAGTTGCTAAACAAGGAATCCGCAACCATGGTAATGGCGCCGACCGTAATGGCAGCGTCTGCGATGTTAAAGGCAGGCCATGCGTAACCACCGGCATGGAACGAAAGAAAGTCCGCTACGGCACCGTCGTAAATCAGCCTGTCGGTCAGGTTACCGATGGCTCCGCCGATGATTAGGCCCAAGGCAATGGCGGTTAGGGGGTCTCTAACCCGCCAAAGCCATACCAGCAGGGCGACCGAAATCAATATGGCGAGTATTGGCAACGCCCAGCGGATAATGGCGCCACTGTCATTAAACATTCCGAAGCTGATACCACGGTTCCAAACCATGACTAGGTCAAAGAAGGAGGTCACCTCAATGGATCGTGGTGGTTGCATGAGCACGTTGACTACCCACCATTTAGTGGCTTGGTCGAGCATAACCGTAGCTGCTGCGAGGCCAAGCCCCAGCAACGTGGCACGGGCTGGAAAGATATTAGCCACGGGCTGACACGACGTGCATCAATTTGCTGCGACCAAGGCATGGCCGACGGCGTTGGCACAGCGACCGCAAATATCTAGATGGCCCGGCTTGGTGCCCACATCTTCTAGTACCTTCCAGCAGCGTGCGCATTTTTCGCCTACGGCCTGACCCGGGACGACGGCAATGCCTGGGATGTCGTCTACCCGGAAGGCATCCGCCGGCGCCGGACCGTCGGCGAACGTCACCCCGGATGTGATGAAAAGACTGGAGATCTCCGCCTCAGTAAATCCGTTCAACGCTTGGCGGTAGGTATCGTCGGCGTGAACGATGGGGTGTGCCTGCAAGGATGATCCAATCCGTTTCGCCGCCCGTTCCAGTTCCAGCGCGCCTGTCACAACTCTGCGGAGGTTGCGGATGTGGGACCATTTAGCCGCCAGATCAGCATTCTTCCAGCTCTGGGGGACCTGCGGAAACTGGCGCAGGTGGATGCTTTCATGTTCGCCAGGGTTGCGAACTAACCACGCTTCTTCCGCGGTAAAACAGATGAAAGGCGCCAACCAAGCTGTAAGGCACGAGAATAGGTTATCGAGAACCGTACGGCAGGCCTGCCGCTCGCGGCTGTGAACGGGATCGCAATAAAGCGTGTCCTTGCGGATATCAAAATAAAAAGCTGAAAGGTCGTTGGTGCAGAAATTATGCAGATCGACAAATAGGCCATGGAATTGATAGCTCGACGCGACCTGGCGCATGCGTTCGTCAAGCTGGGCGAGACGATGCAACACCCAGCGGTCAAGTTCCGGCATTTTGGCGGCCTCCAGGCGCTCGTTCTCATCGAAGCCTTCTAGGTTGCCGAGAATATAGCGCAAGGTATTGCGCAGCCTGCGATAGATATCGACTTGGCTCTTGATAATTTCGGGGCTGATACGCAAATCTTCAGAGTAGTCCGAGTCGACGACCCACAGGCGGAGAATGTCGGCGCCGAACTGTTCTACCACTTCCTGCGGTGCGACCACGTTGCCTAGTGATTTAGACATTTTTTGGCCGTCCTGGGCCATAACGAATCCGTGCGTCAGAACTGCATCATAGGGCGCGCGGCCGCGCGTGCCGCAGCTTTCAAGTAGGGATGAATGGAACCATCCGCGATGCTGGTCCGAACCTTCCAGGTAAAGTGAGGCTGGCCATTGCAATTCGGGCCGATCTTCTAGGACAAAAGCGTGTGTCGAGCCGGAATCGAACCAGACGTCGAGAATGTCCGTAACTCTTTCATAGCGCGCGTCGTCGTGGTCATCGCCAAGAAAACGCGAGGGCTCGGAGGTGAACCATGCATCGGCACCCTCTGCAGCGACAGCTTCGACGATCCGTTCCAGAACGGCGGGGTCGCGTAACGGCTCGCCGGTTGTCTTATCGACGAAAACGGTAATCGGGACGCCCCAGGCGCGCTGACGCGATACGCACCAGTCTGGACGAGATTCTATCATACCGCGCAGCCGGTTACGTCCGCCTTCCGGCACAAATTTAGTTTCATCGATGGCGGCTAAGGCGGCATCACGCAGGCCATTGGTATCCATGGAAATAAACCACTGGGCCGTGTTGCGAAAGATCAGTGGGGCTTTCGAACGCCAACTATGCGGATAGCGATGCACGATCTTTCCCTTGGCCAGCAGCGCACCGGCGGTCGTCAGGGCTTCAGCAACTTCGTCGGCTACCTTGTAGACATGCTTGCCAGCGAACATTGGCACATGGGCAAAATACGTTCCGTCCTCGCTGACTGTCTGCGGCACCTCAATGCCGTTGGCCATACCTAGTTCCCAGTCCTCGGCCCCATGACCGGGGGCGATATGCACAAGCCCCGTGCCTTCCTCATCCGTGGCATAGTCGGCCTGCAATACACGCACGTTGAATTCATACCCTTGGCCGCGCCATGGATGGGCGCAGACGGTGCCGACGATATCAGCGCCACAGAAATGGTCGAGCACCTGATGGCCGGTGATACCACCGGCCTTGGCAACTGGAGCAATAAGGTTCTTCGCCATCACCAGTTTTTCGCCGGTGCGCGCCAGCCCGCCTTCGGCGGCTTCTGTAACTTCGATCAGCACATAGTCGATGGCGGCCCCACAGGCCATCGCCCGGTTGGCAGGAATGGTCCACGGCGTTGTTGTCCAGATCAATAGGCTGGCACCATCCAGGGATGGCCTCGGAGAGCTGATGACAGGGAAGCGCACGTGGATCGTTGTCGAGGTATGGTCGTGGTATTCGATTTCGGCTTCAGCCAGAGCCGTTTTCTCCACTGGCGACCACATCACCGCCTTATCACCACGGTAAAGGCTACCGCTGAGCAGGAACTTGCCGATCTCGCGGACGATCTGCGCCTCAGCGGCATAAGCCATCGTGGTGTAGGGATTATCCCAGTCACCTTCAATGCCTAGGCGCTTGAATTCTTCGCGCTGAATATTGATCCAGTGATTGGCAAATTCGCGGCATTCACGTCGGAAGTCTGAGATTGGCACGTCGTCTTTATTCTTGCCGGCGTCGCGGTACTGCTCTT
>CAUZNJ010000112.1:0-6643 GCA_963580965.1 Alphaproteobacteria bacterium
TCAGATCGGCGCCGTGGTTGATGATGGCATCAATGGCGGTACAGATCGGCATCTCAACGCCGAGACGTCGTGCCAGAGAGACGACAGAGGATGCGGTGAATACGCCTTCAGCAACCGAGCGGCGGTCGGCAAGGATATCGGCGAGCGCCTTGCCCTGTCCTAATGCAACGCCAAGGGAGTAATTGCGTGATTGCATGGCATTGCAGGTCAGCGTTAGGTCGCCAATGCCAGACAAGCCCATCAGGGTTTCCAGCTTGGCGCCCTTGGCTAGGCCCAGGCGGAGGATCTCTGCTAGGCCCCGCGTAATGAGGGCGGCCCGGGTATTGTCTCCCAATTTGCGGCCGCCGACGATACCACAGGCGATGGCCAGGACATTCTTCACGGCCCCACCGATTTCCGCGCCTATGACGTCTGTCGCCGTGTAGATGCGCAGGTGTGGCGTCCCGATGGCGGCCGCGAGCCTTTCGGCAAGCTGTTCGTCGCAGGCGGCGAGGGTGACAGCTGTGGGCAGGCCGCGGGCGACTTCGGCAGCGAAGGTGGGTCCTGACAACACAGCTGGAACGGCCATCGGTAGTACTTCGCTCACGACTTCGCTCAATAGCGCGCCGGTTCCCACTTCGATACCCTTGGCGCAGATTACGACTGGGGTATCCGCTTTCACATGGGGGGCAAGGCCAGCCGCAACGCGGCGCAGGTGTTGGGCCGGCATGGTCAGTAGCAGGGCATCGGCACGAGCGGCCACGGCGATGTCGGTTGTGGCGCAAATCGACCGGTCAAGGGCGAAGCCCGGCAGGTAGAAAGAATTCTGGCCGCTGTCGTTAATGGCAGCGGCAACGTCTGCCTCAAAGGCCCAGATGGTGACGTCTCGCCCGGCGCGGTGGGCGGCAATGGCCAGCGCCGTTCCCCAGGCGCCGGCGCCGATGATGCTCAAGCGTTGCATGTGCATCTCATTTTTAGCCATGGCTAACAGCCTACGCCTTGACGCCGGCGAAGGCGACGGCTGGGGCGTCTGGGTCGAGCGGCCAGCGCGGGCGTGGGGCGAAATCGAGATCATCGGTTAGCCCAAGGCGCAGGCGTTCGATACCGGCCCAGGCGACCATGGCACCATTGTCGGTGCATAGCTGGGTTGGTGGTGCCAGCAATGTCATGCCGTGGACTTCGGTGAGGGTTTTTAGGCGGAGGCGAATGGCCTGATTGGCAGCGACACCGCCGGCGATGACTAGGGGGCCAGCACCAGGATAGCGTTGGTGAAAAAGCACAATGGCATTGGCAGTACGGTCGGCGAGGCTATCGGCGGCAGCTTCCTGGAAGGCGGCGGCGAGGTCGGCGGCATCCGGGCCAACCGGCATCCCGTTTGGCAATCCTTCTACCGCATGGCGGACGGCGGTTTTAAGGCCGGAGAAAGAAAAGTGGCACCCCGGCCGGCCTTTCATCGGCCGGGGCAGTTTGAAGCGGCTGGGATCGCCGTTCAATGCTGCTTTTTCCACCGCAGGGCCACCCGGGTAGCCAAGGTCGAGCATCTTGGCGGTCTTATCGAAGGCCTCTCCGACCGCATCGTCGAGGGTGGTGCCGAGGCGGCGGTAGGCGCCGACGCCCTCGACGATTAAAAGCTGACAGTGGCCGCCGGAAACTAAAAGCAGAAGATAGGGAAAGGCGACATCATCGGTCAGTCGTACGGACAGCGCGTGGGCCTCTAAGTGGTTGATGGCAAGGAATGGGAAGCCTCTCGTCAACGCAATGGCCTTAGCGGTGGTGACGCCAACCATGACGCCACCGATCAGCCCCGGTCCGGCGGTGGCGGCGATGCCGTCTAGGTCGGTGAATCCAACGCCCGCCTCATCGAGCGCCTGAACGATGAGGCCATCGAGATACTGAAGGTGGGCGCGCGCGGCAATTTCCGGGACAATGCCGCCGAACGGACGGTGTTCAGCAAGCTGGGACAAGATAACGTTGGCGAGAATCCCACGTCCATCATCGACGACGGCGGCGGCAGTCTCATCGCAGCTTGTCTCTATTCCTAATATGATCATGGTAGCCGATTCTGGTGATTGGCTCTTGTCTGAATCGTGGTGGACTTTAACCTATATGATGTTTTAACCGCTACTGGTTCTAGTTTAGAAGATGGACATATCCTACCCCCTCCGTATTGGCACGCGCGGAAGCCCGCTGGCATTGGCCCAAGCGTCGGAGACTCGGTCGCGCCTTGTTGCTGCATATCCCCCCCTGGCCGGCGATGGGATGATCGAGATCATCGTTATCCGGACGACCGGCGACGCCATACAAGACCGACCCCTTTTAGAGATTGGCGGTAAAGGGCTTTTCACCAAGGAAATAGACGAAGCCCTGCTCGACAGGCGCATCGATATTGCCGTCAATTCTATGAAGGACGTGCCCACGTGGCTGCCCGACGGTATCGTTGTCGCAGCCTTGCTTGAACGAGAAGATGTGCGCGATGCTTTCATTAGCATCAAGGCCAGGGATATAGCTGGTTTGGCGGCAGGCAGCGTTGTTGGGACCTCATCCCTGCGCCGCCAGGCTCAGATTCTACACACGCGGCCTGACCTGACAGTGGTGCCGTTGCGCGGCAACGTTGAAACCCGGCTAGGTAAACTGGCGGCGGGTGAGTGTGATGCGACGCTGCTGGCCGTCGCCGGCCTGGTAAGGCTCGGGAGGGTCGATGCGATCACTTCGTTTCTCTCAACGGAAGCCATGTTGCCGGCGGTTGCCCAGGGGGCTATTGGCATTACCTCTCGCACCGACGATGTCGCGGCGCGGGAGTTTCTCGACGCTATTAATCATCGGCCAACGGCCGTGCGGGTGGCTGCCGAGCGGGCGTTTCTGGAGGCGCTCGACGGCTCTTGTAATACCCCAATCGGTGGGCTCGCGGCGTTTGAGAGTTCGGACACCCTTCGGCTGCGCGGCCTGGTCGTTACCCCGGACGGCGTTGTGCTGCTGCAAACCACGCGGAAAGGCCCGGTAGCGGACGCTGTTGCCATGGGTAGGGATGCCGGCAAGGAGTTGTTGCAACGTGCGGGGCCTCGTTTCTTCACGGTGCCGCCGGGGCCGGCATGAGCGGCGGTGGATCGCGGGGCCGCTTGCTTATCACTCGTCCGGCCAAGGATGCCAAGGGCCTGGCTGACGCGCTTGGTGTTAAAGGTATCGAGGTGCTCATCGAGCCGATGCTGATAATTGAGGACCTGACGGGGCCAGACTTGGACCTGGGTGGTGTCCAGGCGCTATTGGTTACGAGCGCCAACGCTGCGCGCGCTCTAGCACGGCGTACTTCTGTTAGAGATCTCCCTGTTCTGACAGTTGGCCAGGCCAGCGGGCGGGCGGCTGACGCCGCGGGGTTCACGCGGGTCACAAGCGCTGGGGGCGACGTGGCGTCGCTGGTTGAGCTCGCCAGGCATAGCCTTGATTGTGGCGCCGGGGTCTTGCTGCACGCGGCCGCGTCTGAGATTGCTGGCGATTTGGCCGGTAGCTTGGCGATGTTAGGTTTTATGTATCGCCGCGAAGTACTCTATCAGGCGCAAACCCCCAACCAATTTTCGACTGCTGCGGTCGCAGCACTGCGCGAAGGTAGGCTCGGCGGTGCTGTTTTTTTCTCGCCACGCACCGCCGCTACGTTTGTTGCTTTAATCGACAGGGAGGGACTGGGTCATACCACGTCGGTCCTCTACGCTTATTGCCTATCATCTGCTGTCGCCGATGCCCTGGAAGGGTTGGTTTGGAAACAGGTTGCTGTCGCGGTGAAGCCGGATCAGAACTACTTACTTGCGTTGATTGACGATATAGGTTGGGCGGAGGACAGTTCTGCAGGGCAGATTTCGTAGTGGATAGAATTTAACATATGGGTACCATGTGTTAAATTCTATCCACTAAGGTTTAGGTATGGCTAAGAAATCGACTAACACCCCCGCGAAAGTAGGAGCCCGCGTGCGGGCTCCTAGGCCGTCGGGCGTGAAAATCCTAAACTCGAAGGTCGATTCTACCGAGCAAGCTGAGGAAGTCGGAGCCTCCACCACCAACTTTGAGGCCGAAGCCGTGCAGAATTTAACGCCGCCCCAGCGTGGCGGCATCATCGGTGTGGTCATTGGAACGGTTGTAGCTGTCATCTTGATCGCCGGGTCGGTGGTGGCAACATGGCCTTACTGGGCGTCTCGCCTTGCCACGCTGATTCCTGCTTCACAGCAAGATATAGCCGAAGCCGAATGGCTGAGTGCGTTGGAAGGACGAATAGGCAAGGCGGAAGCATCCCTTGTGGACACAGTGGCGAAGGTCGCCGAAAATCAAAAGGACGTGGAGGCGGAGCTAAAAGCCCTGCAGGCTCACCAACAAATTCTTAGCGAGGAGATCGCTGCTACCTTGGTGCGGCTTGCGCATCTTGGGCAAGCGCTAACGGTTTTACGGGAAACCTCGACCAGCGGCGGTATAGTGGAGATTAACGCGGAGTTAGGCGCAATGGGAACGCGGATCGCCGCACTCGAGCTGGCGGGTGCGCCGCGTGATCAACTGAGCCAGCCTCTTGATGGCCTGGTGGCGCGCATGGCCGTCGAAGAAATGCGGGATGCGGCGATTGCTGACCTGGCTATGCGCAATCAGGAATTAGCGGATGCTGTGGGCGCGCTGACTGGGCGTATGTCTGAGGTCGATGCGGCCCGCTCTAGCACGGGCGATGGCGCCGGTGCCAACCTGCTGGTGGCCATCGCTGATCTGCGCAGCTTGCTGGTGGGGTCGCGTTCGTTCGAGGATGCGTTCAGTACGGTGGTTCGCGCGGCTGATGGCGATGCGGAGCTTAAGGCGTTAGTGGAGCCACTGCGGCTGCATGCGGCGAAGGGTGTTTCGACGCGAGATCAGCTGCGCAGCCGTTTCGCAGCTGTTGCTCAGTCTATGGTGAATGCCGACGCCGCATCGAGCGGGAATGGTTGGTTCGGTCAGGCTGCGAACACGTTGAGAGGATTGATTACAATCCGTCGTGTTGGCGGCGGACCCAGTGACACTGATGTCGATGCTGCCGTTTCACGCGCGGAAACGGCGCTGATTTCTGGGGAATTGGCGGTTGCGGTGACATCGTTGGGGAGTCTTTCTGGGCCGGCAGCTGATGTTGCGGCGGACTGGCTATCAGATGCGCGCGGCCGTCTGGTCGCCGAACAGGTGCTTGCGACGCTCGATGGTCGAGCGGCGCTTGCGCTTGCCGGTACCGGTGGTGGGAATTAGCGAAGATGATCCGCATTATTGTCCTGCTCGTGCTGCTAGCGGGGGTTGCCGGCGCGGCGGCTTGGTTTGCCGACAACCCGGGAACGGTGGTTCTAGAGTGGCGGGGTTACCACGTTGATACGTCGGTTGGTGTGCTTGTCGCAGCGGTAGCCTTGGTCGCCGCCGCGACGGCCTTGATATACCGGGTGTGGTTGTTTCTGCGCCGGGCGCCAAGGCGCATAAGCCAGTTCCGTCAGGATAGCCATCGCGCCAGGGGCTATAAGGCACTGAGCGCCGGTATGGTGGCAGTTGCCGCTGGCGATGCGGTGGAAGCGCGCCGGCAGGTACGCCGTGCTGAAGGGCTGCTGATCGATCCTCCACTAACCATGCTTCTCGCTGCACAGGCGGCCCAATTAGCCGGCGACGAACAGGCAGCCACTAGGTTCTTCTCGGCAATGCTAGAGAACCCGGAGATGGCTTTTCTTGGCCTGCGCGGCCTACTCAACCAGGCCCTGCACCGGAATGATCGGCCGGAGGCCTTGCAACTTGCCCGGAAGGCCTATCGCCTTCAGCCAAAAAGCGAGAGGGTTGCAACCAACCTGTTCGACCTGCAGGCGGCGTCTGGTCAATGGCAGGACGCTGAGATTACCCTTGACGAAGCCGCCAAGGCCAAGTTGGTGGGGGCGGAAACGGCCCGCCGTGGCCGTGCCGTGCTGGCCTATATGCGTGCCGAGGGTGACCAGGCCGACGGTAACGCCAAGTCGGCTCTCATCCAGTTGCGTAAATCGCATGATCTTGAACCCTCCTTTGTTCCGGGGGCAGTCCGGCTCGCCCGGGTCTTTTTGGCCGACGGGAAGCTAAAGCAGGCGCGACAAGTGGTCGAGAAAACTTGGGCGCTGTCGCCTCACCCACAGCTCTTCGCGGCTTACCAAGACGTCCGAAGGACCAGCGATAAATTACAGGCGGTGAAGCATGCCGAAGCACTGTCCTCCATCAATCCGGCTCACCTAGAAAGCCATATGGTCATCGCCGAGGCGGCGCTCGACGCTGGACTGTGGGGGGAGGCGCGACGGCACCTGGAGGCAGCCGGCGGGGGCGACCCCTCGGCCCGAATATGCCGCTACCTGGCTCGATTGGAAGAAGATGAGCACGGTGACGAGGAGAAGGTGCGTGCTTGGCTGGTGCGCGCAATACGCGCTAACCCGGATCCGGTATGGTGCTGTGCGACTTGCGGTAACGTCGCGGCGGCGTGGGGGGCGGTTTGTTCCCGTTGCGATAGCTTCGACAGTTTTGAATGGCGAGCGCCGGCACATGTAGTGGCGCTGGCAGCCCCTGAGGATATTGATGAGGACGCCAATGTCGTGGAGACACATTCGATACGGTCGTCGTAGCGGTCGGTGGGGCTGCCCTTGCCTTTTGCGTCATCGCGGCCATGATCGCGGCCATA
>CAUZNJ010000113.1:0-6636 GCA_963580965.1 Alphaproteobacteria bacterium
GAGGACATTGTCGGCTATTTGCAGAATGCTGGCTGGCCTGCGGAGCGTACCCATTATCTGCCTAATTTTGTTGATGGCGAACTGGCTCAGCCTGCTTCACGCGCCGAGCTCTATACACCGGCGAACGCGCCGTTGTTGCTGGCGCTTGGTCGCCTTCATGAAAGTAAGGGTTTCGACGTGCTAATCAGGGCATTGGAGCTCGCGCCCAACGCCTATTTGTGGATTGCGGGCGAAGGTAAGCTTCGTAGTCAGCTAGAAGCGCAGGCGCTACGCAGCGGCGTCAAGCCGCGTATCCGATTTCTGGGTTGGCGCGATGATGTGTCAGCACTTTTGGCCGCCGCTGATGTATTTGTCTGTTCGTCGCGTCACGAACCCCTGGGCAACGTGGTAATCGAGGCCTGGGCCCAAGGATGTCCGGTAATTTCCACCGACTCCCAAGGCCCCGGCGAGTTGATCAGTCAAATGCGAAACGGGATTCTTGTGCCGGTCGACGATGCCCAAACGATGGGCAAGGCTATTACCTACCTGTTTAATGATAATAATCTTCTGCAAATGCTGTCACGCAACGGGCGGGAAAGTTACGAAAAAGGCTTTACGGAAAACCTCGTCGTCCGAAAGTACATGGAATTTTTTGAGAAAAGTGCCGCTTGATGTGCGGCATCGCTGGGCTCATGACCATCGACGGTAAGCTCCCAGACAGGACCTTGCTGGACAGCCTGGCAGTATCGGTGGCCCACCGTGGCCCTGATGGGCAAGGACGCTTTATTACTGAAGGCCTTGGTCTTATCCAAACGCGGCTGGCCATCATTGATCTCGAGAGGGGGGACCAGCCATTTTTCGTCAACCAGCCGAGCGGTGTCGGTGAATCGACAAACAAACGGGCGGTACTGGTAGCCAACGGCGAAATCTATAATTACGTTGAACTGCGCGCCGCCATGCGGGATGTCGCCTTCGCCACCGAATCTGACTGCGAAGTTCCTTTGCACCTCTATTTGCGCCATGGCCTTGCCTATGCGGACCAGTTGCGGGGCATGTATGCTATCGCCATTTATGACTCGGCGCGCCGCAGGTTGGTTCTGTCGCGTGATCCTTTTGGTATCAAGCCGCTCTATTACGCTGAGACGGCGTCAGGCTTTGCTTTCGCGTCCGAGCCCCGGGCCCTAGTCACCGCCGGGATTGTTTCTCCGGTTGTGATTCCAGTTGTGCGCGACGAAATGCTGCAATTGCAGTTCACTACTGGGATGCAAACCATCTTTGATGGTATCCAACGTGTTTTACCCGGAGAGACGCTGGCCATTGAAGGTGGGCGCATTGTCGAGCGTCGATTCGTAGCGGCCCTGCCTTCTGGTGGTACTGACGATACGGATAAGGAACAAGCGCTGATATCTCTCGACAAGGCGCTGATGGATTCCGTGAACGTCCACCAACGCTCCGACGTGCCCTATGCCATGTTCTTGTCGGGGGGCATCGATTCATCGGCGCTTCTGGCCATGATGCACCGCCTTAATCCGCGACCAATCTGTGCCTTCACAGCTGGATTTCCGGGGACGCGGGTGCATGACGAACGGGGGCACGCCAAGGCAGTAGCGGCGGCAGTGGGCGCCGACTACCATGAAGTTCAAGTGACTGAAGCAGATTTCTGGAAGCGACTGCCATTGGTTGCGGGCGCCATGGATGATCCTGCTGCCGACTACGCAGCTTTGCCGACCTTCCTTCTGGCGGAGAGAGCTCGCGCTGAAGGCTACAAGGTGGTGCTAACCGGCGAGGGCGGTGACGAGCTGTTTGGCGGCTATAGCCGCTACCGCACGTTCGCCCCTAGGGGCGCGCTTGCGGTTTTCGGGCGTCGCATGCGGTCGCGTGGTCTGATGCAGAGGGCCCGGGTGTTGCGTGAGGGAGGAGCTGCGTGGCGCGTTGGCTTCGCTGAATCAGAGCGCGAGGCGGAGCAGCAGTCCGAACGCACGCGACTGCAGGTGGCTCAAGCTATTGACTGTGCAGACTGGCTTCCAAATAACCTTATGATCAAGGCTGATCGTTGCCTGATGGCGAATGGAGTCGAGGGGCGTGTACCTTTCCTCGATCCGGCTCTGGCAAATTTCGCATACCGTTTGCCCGACCGGTTGAAGCTGAGCAAAGGTTCTGGCAAATGGCTGTTGCGGTACTGGCTAGATAAATACCTTCCGGCATCGCGACCGTTTGCCCCGAAGAAGGGCTTTACAGTTCCCGTCGGCGAATGGATTGCGTCCGAAGGTAAGCGCCTTGGCGCGCTTGTTGCCGCTCAGCCCGGCGTGGCGGAGGCATGTGTGCCTGCGCGGGTTGAACAACTGTTCCATGCACCGGCCACCTCAATGGCCAACGCCAAATGGAACCTGCTATTCTATGCATTGTGGCACCAACATAACATTCTCGGCCGTCACACCGAAGGTGACGTTTTTGAATCACTGTCAGCATGACGCGCGGGGGGGGGCATCCTTTGCCTTAAACGGGATGCGGTGTCTAACCGATAGCTGCGACCTCCCCTCTAGTGTATCAATGTATTGAGCCTTTCTTTGGTTGTTTCCAGATGTCAGAAAGTAAAACGGCGTATCGACAGTCCGTTAGGGATCTAGGAGACTGGCTGATCAGAAGAATCTTCCAGAACTGCGCCATTGCATGAATCCACCTGACGATAAGACCATCGCCATCATACGTCCCGATGATTGGCATGTGCATTTACGCGATGGCAGGATGATGCGTGCCGTCGTGCCGTTTACTGCCAAACGTTTTGGACGAGCCATTGTCATGCCCAACCTGGCGGTGCCGGTTACCAATTTGGTGGCCGCAAAATCGTATCGCGAGCGCATTATGGCTGCCGTGCCCCAGGGGTTGGCTTTCAAGCCATTGATGACCTGCTACTTAACTGACGAGACGGATGCTGATCAGGTTGCCTTTGGATTTGCCACCGGCGTCTTTGCTGCGGCAAAGCTCTATCCCGCTCATGCGACCACTAATTCGGCTCATGGGGTGACGGACATTACTGCCATCCGCAGCGTTCTGGCGCGCATGGAGGGTATCGGCATGCCGTTGCTGGTTCACGGCGAGGTGACGGACCCGGAGGTGGATGTTTTTGATCGCGAAGCAGCGTTTATCGAACGGATTCTTGAGCCTCTGCTTCGAGACTTTTCAGGCCTCAAGGTTGTTCTGGAACATATCACTACCTCGGATGCCGTCGATTTCGTTATTGAGCGGGCAGAAAAGCGACTGGCGGCGACAATTACTGCCCATCACCTAATGATCAACCGCAACGCCATCTTTCAGGGTGGATTGCGGCCACACATGTACTGCCTGCCGATTGCCAAGCGAGAACGTCACCGCCTCGCCCTGCGCCGAGCAGCGACATCTGGAAATTTAGCCTTTTTCCTCGGCTCCGATACGGCGCCGCATAGTATTGGAGATAAAGAGTCGGATTGCGGCTGTGCTGGCATTTTCACGGCGCCCGCCGCGATCGAACTTTATGCCCAGATTTTTGCCGAGGAAGGCGCGTTGGACAAGCTCGAAGGATTCGCTTCGCGCCATGGCCCTGCGTTCTATGGTCTCCCGGTCAACGACGGGATGTTGAAGCTGAAACGAGAGGACTGGACTGTGCCCGAATATGTAATTCTAGAAGACGGCGGCTGCATTAAACCTTTCCTGTCTGGTGAAACCTTGCAGTGGCAAATGATGAGTTGATTTAAATGTGAAATACGCTTCAGAAGTCACTTATTATATAAGGGGTTTACCATTAGATAAAAGTTTCCGGTGCGGTCGATGTTTCCTGAATGTAGCGATTGGCCCAGGAGCAAGTTTCTAGAAGAACGGGCTAAAAGACCTAGCTCTTTTCCATTAGGGTGTATTCAAATAGTTTGAGTGACCGCTGCTATCCAAGCTTTTCAGGCTGGATGAAGCTACCTATGAATTTTAAATTCCTTTGTGATAATGGATTACGTTGTGTCCCTGGCCCTGTCTGTCCTCGATCAATCACCCGTACGCAGTGGCGGGACGCCGGCAGATGCGGTAGCTGAGACGGTTGCACTGGCCCGGGTGACGGAGAACTTGGGCTATCGTCGCTATTGGGTGGCTGAACATCACGCGTCGGGGGGGTTCGCCGGCGCTGCGCCGGAAATACTTATTGGCGGCATTGCAGCGGCGACAAAAACACTCCGGGTCGGCTCTGGTGGTGTCATGCTCAGCCACTACGCCAGCCTCAAGGTTGCTGAGCAATTTCGCATGCTCGATGCATTGTACCCGGATCGCATCGATCTAGGCATAGGCCGGGCGCCTGGTAGTGACCAGCGCACGGCAATGGCGTTGGCGCATGGCTCGACCATGCGTCGGACTGAGCATTTTGCCCATCAGGTTCAGGACCTAATTGACTATCTAGAAAATAATTTGCCAGAGGGGCACCCCTTTCGTGGCGTTATCGCCATGCCGGCTGGCGAGACTATGCCGGAAATGTGGTTGCTTGGCTCTAGCGACCAGAGCGCTCTGATGGCTGCCTATTTCGGTCGCCCCTTCTCCTTCGCTCATTTTATCGCCGGTGAGAATGTTGGCGCCGTGGTGATGGATGCTTATCGGCGCGATTACCGTCCCTCGGAACGCTTCCCCCAACCTAGGGGCAGCATCGGCGTTTTTGTCATTTGTGCAGAAACGGACGAAGCGGCGCAGCGACAGGCCGCGTGCCGTCACTTGTGGCGGTTAAGGCGTGAAACGGCCATAGACATCCCTCCGTTTCCTACCGACGAGGAGGCACTTGCCCACGAATTTACTCCCCATGATTACGTGGTTTTAGCCCGCTATAAGGACAAGGAAATCATAGGTAGCCCGGCCACCTGCAAAGCGCGCCTGGATGAACTTGCCGCTGTCTATCAGGTCGACGAACTAGTCATTCTCACCATTACCTATAGCTTCGAGGCCCGGGCGCGGTCCTATGAACTTCTAGCGGAAGCCTTTGGGCTGACGCCGCCATAAATAAAAAACTGACGCCGGCGCAAAGAAGAATATTGCTTTGGCGTGATAACGAAACCGGCATGAATGTGCGTTGCCATACCGGCAACAAGCCCCTAACAATGGCGCTACCTCCATACCTTCAACGCGCAGAGGAAAGCATGTCCAAAGCCGGCTATAAAGCCCTGGTTCTGGAGGAAAGTGACGGCAAGATCGTGCCATCGATCCAGACAATTAACTACAACCGTCTACCGGAAGGCGACGTCACTGTCGCCGTTTCTTATTCGACGTTAAATTATAAAGACGGCCTGATTATTCAGGGGTTGGGACGGCTAGTGCGCCAATACCCTCACGTTCCGGGTATCGATTTCGCCGGTATTGTGATTGATTCCAAACATGCTGGTTTCAAGTCCGGTGACCAAGTGATCCTCACCGGCTGGCGAGTTGGGGAGATAAGCTGGGGTGGATATTGCACTAGGACACGGGTCAATGGCGATTGGCTGGTTAAGCTGCCGGATGGCATGGCATTGAAGGACAGCATGGCGATTGGCACGGCTGGATTAACTGCCATGCTGGCGATCCAGGCGCTGGAGGATCACGGCATGACACCCGGCGGTGAGGGAGAGGTGCTGGTCACCGGCGCCTCCGGTGGCGTGGGAAGCGTTGCCACAGCGGCTCTCGCCAGCCTTGGGTACGTGGTTGCGGCCTGCACCGGGCGGACTGAAAATCATGAATATCTTAAAAAACTGGGTGCAGCAGTCATCGTCGGGCGGGCTGAGCTCGAGGAGGCGCCACGTGGCTCCCTGGTGTCGGAACGCTGGATCGGCGCCATCGACAATGTCGGCGGGCCAATTCTAGCCAACCTATTGGCATCTATGCACTACCAGGCGAGTTGCGCGGCAGTAGGGCTTGCGGCGGGACCAGCCTTGACGACGTCGGTGATCCCGTTTCTGCTGCGTGCGGTCAACTTGCTTGGAATCGATTCGAACCTATGCTCGATGGAACGGCGGCGATCGGCATGGCGGCGTTTGGCCACCGAGCTTCCTAAGGACAAGCTCGCTGCAATAACAATTGAAGCCAATCTCACTGCCGTGCCAGAACAAGCCGGTAAAATTCTAAAGGGTGGGGTCCGTGGCCGAATCGTGATCGACGTCAATGGGTAACACGCTTTATGTCAAGCAGTGCGGGGCATCCTTCGGTTGCATGCTGTAATTAATTGTAAGAATACAAATAGTTTTGAATTCAAAAAAACTGGGACGTTCTTGTGATTTTTTTCGTGAATTTTTACTAATATAAAGTTTTATTATCTCATTGATACATTTTGGCTCGGATGCCATATATTTAGAACAGAATAAGATTTCTGAAATATTGAAAGACATATCCAGTGACATTTGGCAAATGGCTCTCTACACACAGGAATTCTACTACCTATAGGGACGCTCAAGCTGCCAAGCGGGTCGCTGCACAGGAGCGAGTTGAATTAGCAGCTGCAGCCGCAGCCGCAGCCGCAGCTGAGGAAGCATTGGCAGAAACTGGTGACAGTCAGGTGGCAAGTGATGAGGATAACGCCGGGACGACTGTTCGTCCGTTATAGGGATTTCTCTGAAGCAGCTTGCATAAGATTTTGGGGCAGGTCATCTCTGGCCTTGTGCCCGACGTACCACAATCGTGGATATT
>CAUZNJ010000114.1:0-6542 GCA_963580965.1 Alphaproteobacteria bacterium
CGGCCTCGTGTGGCTGGTAATCAGTGCCCATCCCGCGAGCCGGGAAATGGAGCGCCGCGTGGCTGCCGAGCCCCGGGTCTCGCAGCTCAAAGTATTCGCTGAACTCATTCACGTGCGCGCTGTGCAGATCATGCTGTTGATGGCTGTTGGAATTTTCTTTTTTAATCACAGCCTCAATAACTGGCTGCCCGAGCTGCTGCGCCATAGCGGCATGGACGAGTCAACCGCTGGCTTCTGGGCAGCAATCCCGACGGCTATTGGTATCGTTGGAGCCCTAATCATTCCGCGATTCGCAACGCCAGAGCGGCGCCTTCGGGTTCTCGTATTTCTATTTGTCTGTGCCGCCGGTTCGACTTTCCTGTTGCACAGCAATCCCGGTCTAGCGCTTAGCTTGGCCCTCATCCTCCAAGGGCTAGCTAAAAGCTCTATGATGACACTGTCCCTGTTAACCGTGATGGAAATCCCCGAGGTGGGATCGCGCCACACCGGTTCGGCCAGCGGTATGTTCTTTTCCGCCGCCGAGGTTGGCGGGGTTCTTGGCCCCCTTACCCTGGGGATCACCTATGATGCTACGGGCAACTTCGACCAAGGCTTGTTAATTTTGACGGTCGACTGTCTCGTGCTCATGCTCCTGGCTCTAATTCTCTCGCGTCTCAATCGTTCTGCTCCTTAGCGTTACGGCTCCGGCGACACGGCGCCACCCCGTCTATCAATTTGTGCAAAGGTCATACGAGCAGTAAGCCAAAAGTGAAGTCGGCCTCCCTATCATAGTAATTGCGTTCCAGTGCAGTGCACACCCATACAATCGCGTATAATGTGACGAGATAGAGTGGCCGCCAAACGGCATTTTAAGGCCAGTTCCCTGCGTCGGGCGAGAGGATCGCATTTTAGGTGGCTTAATCCCCGGGCGTTTGACACCAACAAACCATACCATTAATGCCAAAAACCTATGGCCAAGCCATTGCCGCTGAGGCTCTAATGAAAATACCCTCCCCCGCCGGCCTATTAGCCTGTGCTCTCGTCCTCGTACTGCCGTGCCGGTTGGCCGTTAGCGACGAGCCCGTTACAGTCTTTGCCGCCGCGAGCCTAGCAGATGCCTTAGAATCAGCCGGCCGGCTCTTCTCCGAGAAAACGGGCAGAACAGTGCGGTTTTCGTTCGCGTCTTCTTCGACACTGGCCCGTCAGATTTCTGCTGGCGCTCCTGCCGACATCTTCATCTCGGCCAATGAAGCCTGGATGAACGAACTTGCGGCACGCAACTTCATCGATTCAGAGTTCCGCATAAGCCCCACCGGTAACGATTTAGTCTTGATTGCGCCTACGAATAGTAGCCTAAAAGCCGCCCCCATCGATGCCTCCCTCGACATTACTAGGTTATTGGGCGATGGCCGGCTGGCTATCGGCGATCCAGCACACGTACCCGCCGGAATCTACGCCCGTCAGGCTCTAAAAACTCTGAACCTTTGGCCCGCCGTGGAAAAGAGACTAGCTCCCACCGGGAACGTCCGAGCCGCACTCTCACTCGTTGAGCGGGGGGAGGTTCCCCTCGGCATTGTCTATGGAACTGATGCTAAATTGTCGCGACGGGTGATGATCTTAGGTGCGTTCCCCGAAGGCAGCCATCCACCCATCATTTACCCTTTCGCTATCGTCAAATCGCATGCCAGACCGTCCGTCGTACTATTTTTTGCATTTTTGACTGGCCCCCAGGGCCGGGCTGTCTTCGATAACTTTGGGTTTCCTAGGCATCCAACGGTTGACGGCCGATAGATCATTCCACCATAAAATTAGGAACCTTCTTGCCTGTCCCATGTTCGCTTATTGCCCGTCACACGACAGAAGGCATAATACAGTAGGCTCACTTCTGCGGGGAAAAAATGGAAAAACGGAGATTGGGGCAGTCAGACCTGACGGCAGCGCCTCTGGCTTTTGGCGGCAACGTATTCGGCTGGACGGCGGATGAGGCGATGTCTTTCAAGCTTCTTGATGCCTTTGTTGATGCTGGATTCACGCTCATTGATACCGCAGATGTATATTCGAAATGGGCGCCGGAGAATATTGGCGGCGAGTCAGAGGTCATCATTGGCAATTGGCTGGCTAGCCGAGGCAAACGCGACGAGGTGATCATTGCCTCCAAATTTGGGCTGGAGATGGGTGCAGGCCGGGTCGGGCTGGCGCCGGCATATATGATGCGGGCGGTAGAGGATTCGCTACGCCGACTGAAAACGGATTACATCGATCTCTATCAATCTCATCGAGACGACCCCGACACTCCAATCGAAGCTACGCTGGAAGCCTACGCCCGGCTGATCGAACAGGGTAAAGTGCGCGAGATCGGTGCATCAAACTTTACCGCTGACCGCCTAAAACAAGCACTCGATATCAGCGCCAGTCAGGGCCTCCCCCGCTACCAGACCCTACAACCCATATACAGCCTCGTCGAACGCGATACCATTGAAGGACCACTTCAGGACCTCTGCGTTGCCGAGGAGATCGGCATTATTGGATTCTACTCGTTGGCCAGCGGCTTCCTGACCGGTAAGTACCGCTCGAAAATGGACATGAAAGGCCAGGCCCGTGGCCCCCGTGTTGAGAAATATCTCAACAATAAGGGATTTGGCATTGTCGCTGCTCTAGATAACGTAGCCGCACGGCACAATGCCAAACCGGGCCAGATTGCGCTCGCATGGTTGATGACGCGCCCAGCCGTGGCGGCGCCCATTGCTAGCGCCACCAACCTAGATCAACTCAGCGAGATGATCGCTTCAGTCAACATCACGCTTACACTCGCGGATATTGAGCAGCTGAATGAAGCTAGCGACTGAACAGCAGATCTAAGCCTAACCTTAGGCAAAATGGCTCGGCAACGCAGGGGGGGGGGCACCTAGGGAATGAATTCACCTACGAAAAAACTCAAAGTGGCCGTCGTCGGCGCCGGCTTCGCTAATAGCCCAGACGGGCGTGAAAATTTTGCCATCCGCGGTCATTTGCCGGCGCTCAAGGCTCTAGCTGACCGCTTTGAGGTTGTAGCCGTCTGCACCCGCCACCAAGAATCAGCCGACGAGTCAGCCCGCCATTTTGGCATACCCCATGCTTTCGACGGCGTCGAACGGATGCTCAATGATTTGCCGGAGATCGACATCGTCTGTGTTGCAGTACGCCCATCCGCCCATCATGCCGTGACCATGCCGGCCCTGCGCGCCGGCAAGCATGTTTATTGTGAGCACCCGCTCGGCGTCGGCACCGCCCAGGGTCGGGAAATGACTGAGCTTGCCCGTATTCGGGGCGTACGCACGGCGCTCGGCCACCAACAGCATTTTCATCCGGCAGCCTTGGAGATGATGCGGCTTGTGCGCGAAGGTTACATCGGTCGCCCGTTAACGTTTAGCTACGGCATTTTTGGCAGTAATTACATCGTGCCGCGCCCATCCCACCGCCAGTGGATATTCCAACTCGAGTCGAGTGGCCATCCCGGCTATCGCACTGGATCGGGGCTGGAGCGGATCATGGCTGTGCTCGGCCGAGATATCCGCGCCATATGCGCCGATATGGCGATCAAGGTGCCAGAACGTCCTTCCGTTGATGGCGGCAGCGTTATCCGCAGCGACCAGCACGATACCGCCGCATATTTATTGGAGATGGACGACGGGATCACCGGCTCGCTACACTTTAGCAATGCGGCCTGGTTTGCTTCGGGGGAACGGTTCGAGCTTTATGGGACCGAGGGGATGTTGATGCTGCAATCGGTCGCACCGACAGAAGCCTGGCAACTATCTACCAGCGATGGCGATCCCAACCGAGGGGGGCTATGCCTGTTCGGAAACCGAGTTGAGATCGAGGACTATATCAAGAACCCGGTACCGCCGGAGCGGTTGCAACGGCAATTCAAGGAAATCCTAGCCCGCGATGCACCGGCGACCAATATTCCAGAAGGCCGGGCCGCATACTACGTCGCCCAGGCTTGGGCAGCATTCCACGAAGCTATCGTTACCAGTACGCCCTATGCTCCGGGCTTCGAGGAAGCCTTGAAAATTCATGACGTCCTCGACGCGGCAGAAGCATCCGCCGCGACAAGGGCCTGGGCATCCGTAAATAAGGCCGCCTCCGCGGCGTAATCACCACGGAGGTCATGCTGACGGGCGCCGCTCCTGCCAGTCATAATCCATGATGGTACCGCGCCATATCAGACGCCTTTCCCCTTAGGTATAGTCTCCAGTAGCACGGTGCACGGCGCAGCGGTTATCCCAGATGATTACGTCACCGCAATATGGAATTTCAACATCCAAACTTTCACTAGACGATGCAGAATAACTCCAATAATTCATATATCTCTATTTTTGGTGGTGACATCAACAGCAGCCGCATTGCACGCAACGCGGCAGGCCGAAGACTATCGTTGGTTTTGACAGCCTGGCCGGTGACGCCCGTCGCTTTTGGAGCAAGAATGATCCTCTAAACGGGGCGTTCGCCTTTGACCAACATTCGATACATTAACCGCTGTTGGGTCATGTCGGTCACGTCATAGTCATAATTTGCTCGATGCAGGGCGGACCGGTTATCCCAGATCAGCATATCGCCGAGCTTCCATTGATGATTATAAATAAACTCTGGCTTTAGGGCCCTTTCGAGAAGTTCCTCTAGCAGCTTGTGAGAATCTTCCGGACTCATGCCGACAATATTCTCGACTCGGCCAGGATGAAAATAGATGGCTTTCTTTCCTGTATCGGCATTGGTACGAACCAAGGGCTGTATCACCGGTTCTGGATTTGCCTTGGCCTGCCAAGCGAGGCGGTCGCTATTGATATCTTTAGAGGCGCTGCCGGCGATGACGTTGACGGTCTTCATGCCGTCGATCCTTTTCTTAAGGTCCTCGGGCAGGGCATCGTACGCCGCCCGTGTATTGGCGATACCCGTACTGCCACCGCCAGTACGGAATAGCTCGAGCGCGTATAGGGTCGTGTATTTGGGTGGATATTCGTGGTTGGCGTGGTCTGTATGCCACTTCGGGCCGGTTTTTTTCAGGCTATTGTCCTTATTGCGGTCGTGACTAGATATCTGGTGGACGAACGGCGCATCCGGAATGTTGTACTCCGAGTAATCACGTTCCATCGGTTCGCCGAATAGACTGCCAGCCTCGTAGAACTTCTTGGCCGTGAATTTCTGATCACGGATGACCAAGGCTATGTTGTCGACCAGGGCCTTATTGAGTTTTTGCTGTGTCTCCCCCTCAAGCGGTTTAGTCAGGTCAACCCCCGTCACCTCGGCACCCACAAGCGGAGACATCTTGGTGACCTTCATCGCCGACTTCATCATGGAAATATTCACAGCGGCAATTCCCTAATTATGATTCTGCAGCAGGTGCGCCACATCACGCCAACAGATCCAGCATGTCGAACGCGCGGGACATGTCCTTAACTGTATCAATTTTTCCCCATATTTCGGCGGCCGCGGCAGCCCGCTCTCCTCCAATCACCGGCTCCACAAGATTGCAAAACTTCGCGGCTACCTCGTCAGAATTCATTGGGTTTTGTGTTGTGCCACGAGGATTCTTGATCTCAACGGCAATCTTCTCGCCATCATTTTTTGTGACTGTGGCGCGTAGGAAGTACGTGAACGGATAGGTTGACTTATAGATCACCTCTACCTCTTCCGAATTATGCACCTTAATCTTGTTCATCAGCGGCCGTAGCGCTGGGTCAGAAACCGGCTCCGAATTGAACGAAGAAACTTTGATCGTCCCGTCAACAAAGGTACGAGCAAATATGTAGGGCATGCTGTGATCAGCGGTTTCCCGTGTCTTGGGATCCCACTTCTCTGGCTCGCTGGCGGTTTCGTGCCAGGCTGACCAGTAGGTATCGAGGTCGATAGCGGCGATATCCTCCGCCTTCACCTTTTCGCGAAGATCGAGCGCTGCCCAAACTGCGGTCAGCGTATTGCCTTCCACCGGCCAGTATTTGAACTTGCTAGCCAACAGCACGTACTCACCACCAACATCCGGAAAGGGCGGTAATTCAAATGGACCAGTGATCTGCTCCCACAAACCGTGGCGTCCCTCGAACGGCTTATCCGGACTGGTCATTCCCTCAGCTGCCAGTAACGTGGCGAATACCGCGTTACGGCAGGCGAATGCGGACGCCACGCCTTTCCAGTGAGATAGCTTACCCGCCCGGGTGGCCCTCATCGGCACGTTAGCGACTGCCGTAATGGATACCGCGTGGCCGATCTGTTCCGCTGATAGCCCAAGAAGGTGCCCAACCCCGGCCGTCGTGCCAATACCAATGGCGAACCCCTGGTCCCAGCCTTTCTCGCGCATCTCCGTCGCTCGCACCATGCGCAGGCCGACTTCATAAGCAACAACAATACTGCTGATCAACCGCTTCCCGTCCCCGCCAGCCGCTTCAGTCAGGGCGAGAAGGGCCCCGATCATATCGCTGGGGTGGCCGGCATGGTGACCGTCATTAAAGTCCAGGTAGCGTATCATCGCCGTATTGTTGAACGTCGCGGACTCTGCTGATGCCTGCATTTTAGACCCTAAAACCCGG
>CAUZNJ010000115.1:0-6538 GCA_963580965.1 Alphaproteobacteria bacterium
ATCGATCTCGATGCTGCCGGTGTCTGGCTTTAGCAGGCCGAGAATGCACTTGAGTGTTACGGATTTTCCAGTGCCCGATCCGCCGATGATCACCACCGACTCGCCTGCTAAAATTGTCAAATCCAAGCCTTTAAGGACAGCTTTGGGTCCAAACGCTTTGCATACATTCGATAGGCGAATTTTTGGGGGGACTTTACCGGATTGGGTCATAGTCATTTGGTGAAGAAGATCTCCGTCAGGATATAGTCGAAAGACAGGATCAGGATGGAGGCCGATACCACGGCGTTGGTTGTTGCAGCGCCGACGCCTTGTGCACCACCGCGTGAGTGATAGCCGTGGTAGCAGCCCATCAGGGTAATAAGGAAGCCAAAAACACTAGCCTTTACGAGACCCGAAACTACATCGCGGATTTCCATAAATTCATAAGTATTCTGCAAATAGGTCGAGGGATTGAAGCCGAGCTTATAGACGCTAACCAGATAACCGCCGAAGATGCCGATGATATCGGCAATCAAAACCAGTAAGGGCAGCATCACCAAGCCGGCGATAAGCCTGGGTGCTACTAGATACTTTAATGGATTGGTCGAAAGCGTGGTCAGAGCGTCGATCTGTTCGGTCACTCGCATGGTGCCTATCTCGGCGGCCATGGCGGCGCCGATCCGTCCGGCGACCATCAGCCCGGCCAGCACCGGGCCCAGCTCCCGGGTTACAGACAGTACAACTACCTTGGCGATGGCCCCTTCGGCAGAAAATCGAGAAAATCCAGTGTAGCTTTGCAGCGCTAGCACCATGCCCGTGAAGATGGCCGTCAGGCCAACAACCGGCAGGGAAAAATAACCGATGTCCAACATCTGACGGGCAATGATGCGGGGATAGAAGGGAGGACGAACACAATGGGAAAGGGACATGCCGGTAAAAAAGACAATGTTCCCGACTGTGGCGAGAAAACCGATGAAGGCTCGCCCGATGTTTTGAAAAAAGTTCATCGGCGGTCAAGGACCGCCGACGTATTGGCGATGAAACCGGCTGCCCATGCGTGTTAGGACCTCATATCCGATGGTGCCGGCGAGACGGGCGACGTTATCTACCGGATTGTGGGGACCTATCAATTCGATGAAAGCACCGGGGTAGGCTTCATTCTCCGGGACGGAGGAAACGTCGAGGGCGATGAGATCCATGGACACCCGTCCCACAATCGGCACGCGCACATCACCGACGTGACCGAAACCGACGTTGCTCAATGAACGCAGAAATCCGTCTGCGTATCCCACGCCGACGGTCGCGATTCGCGCCGGTCCAGCGAATTGGTATGTAGCACCATAGCCAACGGTCTGGGGGGTGTCAACGACACGCACCTGAAGTATTTTCCCTTTTAATGCAATGACTTGTGTCATCGGATTAGGGCTGGATGACAGCGGATTAGCGCCGTAGAGAGCGATCCCGGGGCGGGCTAGGTCAAAGTGATAGTCATTGCCGAGAAAGATGCCGGCGGAGTTGCAAAATGCCGCTTTGGCTGTAGGCATTATGGCCAATGCGGCGCGAAATTGTGCCAGTTGTTCTTGATTCATTGGATGATCGTGCTCGTCGGCGCAGGCGAGGTGGCTCATCAGATAGCGGATATGTAGGCCGGTGAGTCGTTCAGGGTTGCTGACGACAGTGGCGAGCTCGTTAGGTGGCAGGCCAAGCCTTCTCATGCCAGTATCTATGTGGATATCGACGGGTAGGGGGGTCGGCCATTTCGCCTGGAGACGTTTCCAGGCATCGATTTCTTCCAGGCTATTGAGTGAAGGGATGAGCCCGTCGCCGGCCAAGGCACGTTTGGTCCCCGGCGTGGCGCCGCCGAGCACATGAACCTCGGCCCCTGGCCAGCGAGAACGCAGGACCGTCTTCAGCATTGAACCTTCGTCTACCGTGGCGACAAAAAATGTGTCACATCCAGCTGCTGCTAGGGCCGGCGCGATACGCCCGACACCAAGTCCATAGGCGTCGGCTTTAACCACCGCCGCGCATTCCGTGTTGCCTAAAAGGGTGCGGAGCAGGTCGTAGTTAGCCACAACCGCATCCAGGTCAATGGTTAGAATGGCGTTGGCGGTTGTGGTCACGGCTGCCTTCTCCGCTCGGCGCTCAATGCTCGGGTGCGTGTTCCTGTTCGAGATTGCTGAACCGTGTATAGGCCCCCTGGAAGTTCAACTTGATCGTGCCAATCGGGCCGTGGCGCTGTTTGGCAATGATAACTTCGGCAATGTTGCGGACTTCTGTCAGGCGCTGTTCCCATTTTTCCATCCGTTCCATATAGCGGTCATCCTTTTCCTCCGACCTGTGGGATGGTTCGTCGCGTTCGAGATAATACTCTTCGCGGAAGATGAAGGCGACGATATCGGCGTCCTGCTCAATAGACCCTGATTCGCGCAGATCAGCCAGCTGTGGCCGCTTGTTTTCTCGGTTTTCAACTTGGCGGGACAGCTGTGATAGAGCTAGTACTGGCACTTCTAATTCCTTGGCCAAGGTCTTCAATCCGCGGGTAATTTCTGAAACCTCCTGAACCCGGCCGTCACCGCGCCCGGGGTGGCTCGGGGCAAGTAGTTGCAGATAGTCGACGACGATGAGACCGAGATTGTGTTGTCGCTTGAGCCTACGTGCCCTGGTACGCAAGGCGGAAATATTCAGGGCCGGCGTGTCATCGATGAAGATGGGTATGCCGTGCAGGGTCTGGCTGGCGACTACCAGACGCTCGAACTCATCGTTAGACAACTCGCCCTTGCGCATCCGGTCAGAGGAGATATTGCTCTGTTCCGACAGGATGCGCGCGGCTAATTGTTCTGACGACATTTCCAGCGAGAAGAAGCCGACGACAGCACCCTCTTCTCCCTTCGATCGCGCATGTGAATAGGCGGCATTGTAGGCAATGTTTGTCGCTAGCGCCGTTTTTCCCATTGAAGGCCGTCCGGCAAGGATGATCAGGTCCGATGGGTGCAGTCCACCCATAATGCGGTCTAAGTCGACAAGGCCGGTAGTGACGCCGGCAAGCTGCCCGTCGCGCTTGTGTGCCATTTCCGCCATTTCGATGGCCTGTACGACGGATTGCACAAAGGGAATGAAGCCGCCTTCGACATCGCCGGTGGTGGCGAGGTCATAGAGTTGCTGTTCAGCGGACTCGATTTGTTCGGATGCTCGTTCGTCGGCTTCACCGCCATAAGCCCGATTGACCATGTCTTCGCCAAGGCCGATCAGCTCGCGTTTAATATGTAGGTCATAAATAACTCTTCCGTATTCACCGGCATTGATGACCGTAACAGCGGATGCGGCGAGCTCGGCGAGATAGGTAGGCCCACCGATATTGGCCAAAGCCTCGTCTTGCTCGAACAAACGTTTTAGGGTGACGGGGTCGGCGATTTGTCCACGCTCGATCATTCTCACGCAGGCTTCGAAGATGTGACCGTGGCTGGCGAGGGCAAAATGCTCAGCTCGCAAGAACTCGGAAACCCGATCATACGCCCGATTGTTGACGAAAATGGCACCGAGAAGCGATTTTTCTGCCTCGATGTTGTGCGGTGCGGTGCGGAACGCAGGACCGGTTGTATCGTCACGATCCCGTTGTCCTGTGGCGTCGGCGAGGATGTTTGGTTTGACGAGTGTAGTTGCCATGGTAGGGGAGCATAGCAACTTCCAAGCTCGGGCCCACCCCTGCCGGATTAAATATTTCAGTCTAGTGGGGATATCATTAGTTTATGGCCGCGGGTTGTGAATAACCGGGATAACCTGTGCGCAGATGTCTACAGCGAATTTGCACGTTTCCTAATTAGCGGAGCAAGTTCAGCTTAATGGGTAAGTAGCGCTTTTGGTGATCTTGGCATCATCGAGGCTCATGTTCCTGGGGTTAAAATAGGAGCAGAAATACTGGCAGTTGGCATCCAAGAACAAATACATAGCGCTCGCTGCAGATGTTGTGGTGGTAGGCCGCATTGCGTCTCGCCGGGTGTGCCGGAGTGAATTGATGAAAGCACCGAAGTAGGTAATTAGCGAGAGGGATGGGGCCGGAAATGGCGGAAGTTAAGACCGCCCCGGCATTGGCCACTATGAAAAAAAAGGTACGCTTACTGCCTGCTTAAATGAAGACAAGCTTGCTGCCGTTGCCGAAGAAATAGCTCAGCAAGGTCTCCCCCTCTTGATGGCTCAACCGCTTCGTCACTTGGTATCGACCGTGGCCTCACCCGACCTTAGGTTGATTTAAGGTATGCTTCACAGCGATGTTCAAAGAAAGCATCGAATGAAATTTCATCAGCCAGGATGTAACGGTCCTGAACTTCTATGCCTTGAGCCACATGAAAGTCTGGAATGAGAAACTAAAACGGACGCGACTTGAGCCGCGCCCGTTCTATCCTCGATCAGGATAAAAGTTAGGATTCGGGAGTAAGGTCTTCGGCTTCAGGGTCTTTGGCGGATCGGTCATCTCCACTATCATTTGCTATTTCAGTGGAGTCGTCTGCTGCCGCCGTAACGAGTTTCTCTTCGGCTTCTTCTACTTCCTCACGATGGATGAGGGCGCGGCCTGTTTTAGCCTGGGTTTCGGCTTCGTCGAGCGACCGGGCGACATTGACGGTAGCGAATATATGCACCTCGGGGTGGAGGTCGATTCGCAATTTATGCAAGCCAATGGACTTAATCGGCCGCTCGAGGCGGACTTGACGGCGGTCGATGGTAACGCCAGCCTCGGTCACGGCATCGGCGACGTCGCGGGCGCTAACGGAACCGTAAAGCTGTCCCGCCTCGCCGGCTTGACGCACCAGCATGACCAGTATTACACCAGCCTTTTCGGCGATGGCTTCTGCTTCCGTGCGACGTTCAAGGTTAACAGCTTCGAGTTGTGCGCGTTGGCTGTCGAATCGCTTGCGGTTTTCATCGGTGGCTCGTAGCGCCTTGCCTTGAGGCAAAAGATAGTTGCGGGCGAAGCCGGTCTTTACTTTGACCAGATCACCCATTTGGCCGAGGGACTCTATACGCTCCAACAAAAGGACTTCCATCACCTATTCTCCTGGTCGTTGCTCAACCCGCCGAATCTGCTCTTAAGGCCGAACCATTGATCTATCACACCTATGGCGACAACAAGAATTGCCGCTGCGCTGAAAACCGATAGCATCACGTAAAACACTGTCAGTATCAGCCATGAAAACTGGGCAAGTCGCGCTAATCTATGGAACACGGACAGGCCAACAAAAAAGAATGGCAGCGCCGCGATGACGGCCAGATTGTGGCCCATATAGCGAACTTCGTCCGATCCCACCAGCGAAAGCGCCGCCGCGATGACCAGCAGCCACGACATCCATTCCGGCAGGGTTGCGTCGGCAAAGCTGCCGGCGGGGCGTATATTGCGTTTTTGGCGCACCAGGATGGTTTGGGCTAGGATGCCATTCGCCAGGGTAACTAGCAGCATTGATGCGCAGGCAAGGCCCGGAAAAATTGATACCAGCATGTTGACAACCCTTTCGCGCATGGCCTCGTCCAACTGGGGCATCTCCGTCATAATCGCGTTCAGTCCCCGGGTGGTAATGGCTTGCAGGTCGTCCCCTGATGACCATGCCGCGGCGGCAGCTACGACAAGTAATCCTATACCTGTCGCGCTCAAACCGCTGATAATACCGCCCGCTGGATACCATGAGGCCGCCCTGGTTGGGCCGGGCTGGTGCATTAATGTTTGACGCACCACAACAAGGGCAGGAACACCATAGAGGATGGCGTAGAGTCCGCCTACGAGAGGATTCGTCAAGGCGCTAATAGCGGTGAATCCGACAAGGCAGGCGATCGCTCCTGCCCGTGTTCCAGAGGCTAATCCAGCAAGCAGCAGGGGCAGCGTCGCGAACAGGCCGCCGATGGGGGTAGCCAGGTACAAAACAGCACTGGCCGCACCGCCACCCAAGGCATATAGGGTGTTTCGGGACATGGTTGCCTTCCGTCGGCTGATCCGCGCTCATTGCCGTAGTCATCGCGTCGGCGGATCCGCCGACGTTAGACTTTATCGGATAACGTAAGGCAACAGGGACAGAAACCGGGCGCGTTTTATCGCCCGAGAAAGTGCTCGCTGCTTTTTGGCGGATACGGCGGTGATCCGGCTAGGCACAATCTTGCCGCGCTCGGAGACAAAGCGCTGCAAAAGCCGGATATCCTTATGGTCGATTACCTGTGCGTTATCACCAGAAAATGGACAGCTCTTGCGTCGGCGAAAAAAAGGCCGGCGACCACCGCTGCCGCCGCCGGGGCTTGTGTCGCTCATGAATTCACTCCCGAAACAACGTTGCTTTGGTCATCATTATTGGGCCCGCTGCGAGCGGGGCGGTCATCGCGGTCGTCGCGGTCACGGCGGCCACGGTCGCTTTTTTGCATCATGATGGACGGGCCTTCCGGCAATTCGTCCAACCTAATTGTCAGATAGCGGACTACGTCTTCGTTCAGGCGCAGCTGGCGCTCCATCTCCTGCACCGTCTCAGATGGTGCGTCGATGTGCAGCATTACATAATGGCCTTTGCGGCCTTTCTTGATGCGA
>CAUZNJ010000116.1:0-6435 GCA_963580965.1 Alphaproteobacteria bacterium
CTTAAATATGACTATATTCCCATATTTATCTTTACACTTTTCGAGCCAGAGAAACACACTTTATAGGAGGCGCTATAATATGTTGAGAATTTACCATTCCGCTGGAACCCGTGGTTTTCGCGTGATCTGGATGTGCGAGGAACTGTCCGTGCCCTATGAGATCGTGCCAGTAAACTTCACGACCGAATATCTCGCTACACCGGAATGGCGGGCTTTGAACCCAGTGGGCAAGGTTCCGGTCATGGTTGATGGCGATATGACGATGTTCGAGTCCTGCGCCATGATGCAGTACGTACTGGATTGCTTTGGTAATGGGAAACTGCAGCCGGCCAAGGATGACCTAGCCTACGCGCACTATATGCAATGGTGTTGGTTTGCGGAGGCAACCTTCGCGCGGCCGTTAGGCGAAATAATGAACCACCGCCGGGCTTTCAAACCGGAGATCGATGCCGTCGTGGCAGAGATGAAGGGCCGGGCGACCGCTTGCGTAGCTGCGCTTGATGCAGCGCTTTCGGATCAGCCTTATCTACTGGGGGATACCATGAGCGCCGCGGATTTGAGCATTTGTTATACCATGCGCGGCTACCGCCGTTTGGTAACCGAGTTGCTGCCCGTTACTGTTCAAGCATATTTCGAAAAGATTACGGCGCTGCCCTCGTACCAACGGACAGTGAAAGCTGATGCGGAAACGGGTGAGCGCCTAAAAAGCTAAGATCAAACTTAGTCTTATTGGGCTGTCGTCATGGGTCTATCCACCAAATTTTTCACCTCGGGTAAAATAGCCCGTGCAGTTAGATGCAGTCCTATATGCCTGGGCACCTTTGCTTCCGCGTGCCGTGTATATAGGGCTAGGTTCTCCTTACATTGCGGTCAAGTTTGGAATTGCAAGATGCGGATGGATTGGCTTCCTTTACATTATGGGAGGGCGATAAATATGTTTACGGCGCCTACGCGCTTCGAGGCATTTCGGCCTGGAGCCGGGGGCCTTAGGCCGCCGCTATCATGGGCGCTTGGCTTTTAGTGTCTTGTTGCGCAACTTGGGGCCCGAGGGCGTTGGCGTCCCGTCCTTCAACGCGCCACCCCAGCCGTTCTCGGTGATATCTACTATCATGTTGAGCGGATCTCGGTATTTGACCTCATAGAACGCGTTGCTCATTTTCGAAACTTCACCCATGTAATATTTACCGCCGGCCGCTTCGATCGCCTTCCCGGCCTCAGCCACGTCGTCCACCCAAAAGCCGATGTGATGCAGGCCGATGAAATCCTTGCCCCGGTCTTCGCCGGCCGCTTCGTCATTTTTATAATTGAGAAGCGCGACGTTGATGATGCCGTCACTGAGAAATACGCCGCGAGCTAATGTTGAATCCGTCTCGCCGACTTTCTCGAGTCCGAACGCATTTATGAAGAAGTCGGCCGCCTTCCAGGGATCCGGAACGGAGATCGCTATATGCCGTAACTTACCCATTGGTCTTCTCCTGAGGCCCACCGCACCGTGGGTACGCAACAATACTGATAATTTCGCCTATCTACGATGGCTATGCAACTCCGATCCGGAGTGCCATTTTGCGGAATACTTATCGCCAAAGTATTTGGTGAGTTCATTCTGAAACGACTGATCCGTTGGCGCGGCATCAAATGCCGAAGGTGAGTTCATCCTCGGCTTCAAGTGCACCAGAGGACTAATCGTGCCGTGGGACGATGACGTTATCTGTAAGGGCCGCCTTCTCAGGTTTCTTCCCGCCCCCAAGCTGTGAGCAGTTCCTCGGGTACCCGAAGGAGGTCGCTATCAAATGGCGTTATTCTATGCATCCGCGGTGCCCAGGCGGATGATTTCATGGGCAGCGGCTAAGGGAATACACTGGCCAAGTCCACCGACAAAGATGGTGCCTCGATCCTTGGCGAAATGGAAAAGCGTTTCATCCAGATCCATTTTCTTTGAAATCATGCGGGTTGTTCAATCGTCCCACCAGAGGGGTCAACACCTTTCTTTTCCTTGGAAAAGAAGGTCGAACTCTTGCCAGATTGTCGCTAAGGCCGACATCGATGGCATCACACTCTACCTACCCGAGAAGCAACTCTAAGTGATCCCGTTTGCCAGAACCTGCCGCCTTTGATGAAGAACTGATCTTCGTCTGGCCAGTGGAATAGAATAAAAGCACGGTGGCGTTGTCTCGACATTCGAGACTATGACTAACCAAGGGCCTTTTTCGGCGCTACATCAACTGAAATAGAAGGCCTGCAATACAGCCTGAAATTATCGGCAGGAATATTGAGACGGCGAGGCGTTGGGCGGTAAAGCGGACGCCCATTGACGGTAATTCCCAGACAATAACCCGGTAAAAAGCATAGACTGACCATCCGGTAAGGAAGGAGACGATTTGGGCCTGACCAGCACCGGTACCAAAAAGGGTCATGGCCAACGGAAAGGACAGAAATGGCCCGCTGGGCAGCATGCCGCCGGCCACTGCGGCGATAACCATGCCGGTTAGGCCGGTATCTTCGCCGATTAGCCCGGCAATCACCGACTGGGGGATCATCTGGGTAAATATGGTGGCCGCCAACAACGCAAAGGGAATGATTTGAATGACAGTCTTGGATAGGCCCCAGGTTCCCGTGAACCCCTCCTGGACGCCTATCCAACCCTTTTTTCGCCAGGTCACGAGGATCAGTACGGCTACCCCGGCCCACATGACGATGAGGCTCCCGTCTAATTTCATGTGTTCCCGGCCTTTTGACGAGCAGTAAGCCACGTTGCCAACATGAGCATAAGTCCAGCGATTATGCCTAGCGGTATTGAGCTGATGTACCGAACAAGTGCGAATTCAGGGCCTAAAAATGGCAATTCCCACATCAGGATGCGGTGAAAGGCGAGGGTCGCCCACGATGTTATGAAGGTTATGAGTGATATGGTTGAGGCCCCTGCATTACGCAGAACAATGACCAGAGGAAAGGCCAACATGGGACCGCCCGGTGTTAATGCGCCGACGCCAGCGGCGATGAATATGCCCTTGAAGCCGGCGGCTGACCCTAGCCATTTTGCGACCAGTCTGCGTGGTACCAGAACCTGGATGAAGCCGCTGATCAGCAGCGCCGCCAACATACGCGGAACCAGCATGAGCAACTGGTCAGCATAACTTTTTATGGCTAATTCAAGAGTGCTTAGGCCTTTAAGCCACCAACAAAGCCCTGCCACAGCGACGATTATGCATAGCCATATGATGGTATTTAGCCACCCGGCGCGTCGGTGAAGTGGCGGCTCAGGCTTGTCGTCCAAAACTCACTCCCTGAAGAAAAGTCGGAGATGAAAGCACGGCGTATAATTCTTGGGCCGCATTCTCGGGCCTCCTCACACTATTCGATGACCAATGATAAACCCTTTTATCTTTGTCAAAGGGGGGAATCTTGTTTCGTGGCTAACTTGAACCGGGTGTTTGTGACGGAGAATGCTCGGGCTGTTTGCAAAAATTGATCTAGATTAATTAATCGGCGCGCAAACCACACTCTCATTGCATCATCGTCGGCGGATTCGAGAAGACTGCCCCCGACCGCTTCTGGCAAGCTAGGGTAACGCTAAGTCCGCGGGGAACCTGAGCGCGGAAGGCGCTCGCGAATACCCTTGGTAAGAAATGCCTGCGTCTTGTGTTTATGGCCCACCCGCCGCCCTTCGCCACCATTATTGCCAGTGCCAACCGGCTGCCAATTTGGAATCAGATGATGTTTGCCGGGGCCGATGAGGTTAGCGCGACCCATCTTTTTCAATGCCTCGCGTAACAAGGGCCAGTTCTCTGCATCGTGATAGCGCAGGAAGGCCTTGTGCAGGCGCCGCTGTTTCAGGCCCTTAACGGTGCCTACCTGTTCTGAGGCGCCACGCCGCACCGGGCGTAATGGATTGACGCCGGAGCGGTACATCGCTGTCGAAACTGCCATGGGGGATGGCAGAAAGGTTTGGACCTGATCAGCACGGAAACCATTTTTTTTAAGCCACAGCGCCAGTTCCACCATATCCTTGTCCGTCGTGCCCGGGTGGGCGGCGATGAAGTAGGGGATCAGGAAATATTTCTTACCAGCCTGCTTGGCGGCCTGATCGAACATCTGCTTGAATTTGTCATAGGCACCGATGCCTGGCTTCATCATCTTCGATAGCGGCCCGTCCTCGGTATGTTCGGGTGCTATTTTCAAATAGCCGCCGACATGGTGGGTCACCAATTCCTTGACGTAGGCCGGGCTCCGCACTGCCAGATCGTAGCGTACCCCAGATGCCACCATGACTTTCTTGACTCCGGGCAATTCGCGAGCCTTGCGATAAAGCTGGATCAGGCTTTCATGACTGGTGTTTAGGTTCTTGCAAATATCTGGGTATACGCATGATGGTCGGCGGCACAGTGCCTCCGTCTTCTCGTCCTTGCAGGCCATGCGGTACATATTGGCTGTCGGGCCACCGATGTCTGAGATAATACCGGTAAAGCCTTCTGTGCGATCCCGGATGGTTTCGATCTCGCGCAGGATCGATCCTTCTGAGCGGTTCTGAATGATGCGACCTTCATGCTCGGTAATGGAGCAGAATGAGCAGCCGCCAAAACAGCCGCGCATTATGGTGACGGAAAAGCGGATCATATCCCACGCTGGGATCTTGGCGTCTCCGTATGATGGATGCGGTGCTCGAGCGTAGGGAAGCTCGTAGACTCCGTCCATTTCGGCGGTGCTTAGCGGTATAGGGGGTTCGGTCAGCCACAGCTCGCGGTCGCCATGGCGCTGTACCAGCGGCCGGGCGTTGCCGGGGTTGCTTTCCCGGTGCAGCACCCTCGAGGCGCGCGCATAGGCTTCGGGATCGTTTGCTACGGTGTCATAGGCGGGCAGGCGGATGACTGTTTTCTCGGCAGAACGGCGGCCACCTTCATCACCTGAGTCTAGATCATCGGCAGCGGCTTCCGTCCAGCCGTCTGGCACGCTTGGCTTCATTAGCACGACACCACGCACGTCGTCCATCGTCGCCGGGCTTTCCCCCCGGGCTATACGGTGGGTAATCTCGACGATGGCGCGTTCGGCATTGCCGTACAGTAAAATGTCACCCTTGGCGTCGGCTAGGACCGAGCGGCGCACCTTATCTGACCAGTAATCGTAATGGGCGATGCGCCGCAGCGAGCCTTCGATGCCGCCCAGCACAATCGGGACTTCCTTAAATGCCTCGCGGCAGCGCTGGGCATAAACCACAACCGAACGGTCGGGCCGCTTGCCGCCTTCGCCGCCGGGCGTATAGCTGTCATTGCGGCGTACCTTCTTGTCAGAGGTATAGCGGTTGACCATCGAGTCCATATTTCCGCCGGTAACGCCAAAATATAGCTCCGGTTGGCCCAGCGCCATGAACGGCTCTGCCGACTGCCAGTCAGGCTGGGCGATAATGCCAACGCGAAACCCTTGCGCTTCTAATAGCCGCCCGATAACCGCCATGCCGAAGCTCGGATGGTCGACGTAGGCATCGCCGGTGACCAGCACGACGTCACAGGTGTCCCAGCCGAGCACGTCCATCTCATCGCGTGACATGGGCAGAAAAGGCGCAGTCCCAAACTTCTTCGCCCAGTGCTTGCGGTATGAAAACAGTGTTTTTGCAGGTTCCATAGGTGGAGATGTGGCGTATTTGGGGGCGGGGGTCAATGTCCGGGAGGAAAGGGTTTTTTTTCTAGCGTGCGTATGGTGAAGCCCCTTTGTACTGATCGTCTTCGATTGTCACGCTCGGGCCTGAGTGTGCAAATCGCTTTGCCCATGCCATAGGGCGACTTGGCCACTTGGTCCTAGGTCAAGCAATGGCGTCGAATGATCGCGTCGATGAGGGTAAGGAGGCTAGCTTTTAGAAGCTGAGCCACAGCATAGGGATGTCCTAAACTGGCAAACATATTACCGCTGCCTGTATTTTTGCTATGGGTGTCCGCGTGGCGGGTCTTCGCTGCCATTAGTCGGCGCTTAACCGAATCGATCACATGGTTCGGTGTCGCCATACTCTTTCTGGCTTTTTCTCGAAAGAGCAGCAGGCGCAGACGGCATTCTTGAAGAAGTGGTCTCGCAAGACCACCAACCATTTGGCACGCCCGCCCCGACGTACTAGATTGTGCGCTAATGACCCGGCGCCCGCTGGGGCAATGTCATTAAAAAATAGAATCAAGAAAAAGGGGAAATGTTATGGCGCGTACTGTTGCTCATGTTCTGACTGACAGCTTGGTGGCCCACGGGACCGACCGGGTCTTTTGCGTGCCCGGGGAAAGCTATATAGGCTTCACCAATGCGATCATGGACACGGACGGGCTCGATCTCATCGTCTGCCGTCACGAAGCCGGCGCTGGACTGATGGCCGTCGCTGATGGCCAGCTAACCGGCCGCCCCGGCGTCGCTGTCGTTTCGCGCGGACCCGGTATGGCCAATGGCATGATTGCCCTGCACACC
>CAUZNJ010000117.1:0-6422 GCA_963580965.1 Alphaproteobacteria bacterium
ATAAATTCCTTGAGTATGTCATTTTGGATGGTCCCCGTCAGCTTCTCGGTGGATACGCCCTGTTCTTCGGCAGCGACGATATAACCAGCAAGAACCGGAAGAACGGCCCCATTCATGGTCATCGACACACTCATGTCATCAAGCGGAATGCCGTTGAATAGTACCTTCATGTCCTCAACGGAATCGATGGCGACACCTGCCTTGCCGACATCGCCGATAACGCGGGGGTGGTCGGAATCGTACCCCCTATGGGTGGCTAGGTCGAAGGCGATGCTCAGCCCTTTTTGCCCGCTTTTCAGATTAGCACGATAGAACGCGTTGGATTCCTCGGCAGTGGAGAAGCCGGCGTATTGCCGGATGGTCCAGGGCCGATATGCATACATCGTGGCCCGGGGGCCGCGCACATATGGAGGAAAGCCGGGAAAGGAGCTGAGGTGGTCGAGGCCTTCTAGGTCATCGGATGTATATAGTGGTTTTATATCAATGCCTTCTGGCGTCTGCCAAATTAGGCTATCGAGGGAACTATTGCATAATTCATCGGTCGCGGCCTTGTGCCAATCGTCCAATCGGTATTTTCCGCGTTTTTCCATGGTCCACCCACTAGCCAGGTGCGTCGCCATATGCGCACCACAATTGTATCCATTATAGCGCCTTGGTGGGTAGCAGGGGGAGAGTGAAACGGCATTCTTAGTTTTTGTCATCTTCCCATCATGAGAATGCACCTGCTGAGTACGTTCGTATATAGTTATACACACCATATTTTGGGAAGCAGGTTGTCCATAGACCGTACATCTAGTAATAATGATATCTAATTAGCGCCAAATGCGCCGATCGCAACCATTCCAGAGGAGAGCTCCTCGAAGTTTTGTGCCAAGCGGTATAGTAAATCTTCAGCAGGAGCCTCGAGCGAGGCGACCATGACTAGTGAATGGACACCGGAACGGACCACCGCCCTTATGACTTTCTGGGATGAGGGCTTGCCGACTGCAGAGATAGGCCGTCGACTTGGGATTACGAAGAATGCTGTGGTGGGGAAGGTTCACCGCCTTGGCCTGCCTAAGCGGGGCTCCCCCATCCAGCGGGTTCGTTCAAACGTCAGCCGTCCGACTGTACCGACACAGCCCCGATCTGTGACGTCGTCTCTGTCAAATGTAGTCATGCATAAAGCGACCAAGCCGGCACCGGCACCGGCGCCCCAGGTCATGGATCCGCGTCTGCCTACTAAGGTAATCAAGCTAAGTGCTTTGACGTCAGAAATGTGTTCCTGGCCGATCGGCGATCCGAGCACGGAAGGGTTCCGTTTCTGTGGCCATAAAGCAATCGCGAATAAGCCTTACTGCCCAGAACATTGCGCCATGGCGTATGTGAAAGTTTCTCGTGACCGCAACAAGAACACGGAAGCCGCCTGACAACAGCTCTCCTGCCATCCTAATGGGTTCAAGTTTGCGGAGATTCTAACGAGGAACTACAGATTGACATTTGGGGAGCTCTTATTGATCCAACCCTTGGTCGTTTGGTAGAGCTGGCGTCGGTTAAGGAAGCGGTAGCCTGAAAGTATATTGATGAGTTACCTTGATCGTATCCGTGCCTGTAACGCGGGCGATCTCAGTCGTTATCGTCCTTTAATTGTTGCGGGGCACGATGTTGGTCGTATAGCACCCGAGATAGCGAATCGGCTTGCTGATTTCCCTACTATATTTAACGTCGGTGTCGACGTGGTTGAACTCAATCCAGCCCTAGCGACGGTAGAGGACCGCACCGCTGCAGTTGCTGTCGTGAGCCGGAAATTCTATGAACAGGGTATTTTTACTGAATGGTGGGACGAGCAGTACCCTATTGCTACCAGCTTCGGCGCACCCCTACTGCTGACAGTGGAGCGTGGTTGTGTGCCGTGCTATGGGTTCATAGCCTATGGGGTCCATATTAACGGCATTGTCCGTGATGGTGGCGAGACTAGAATGTGGATTGCCCGGCGCAGCAGGGGCAAACGGAGTCACCCCGGTCTTTTGGATCAGATAGTCGCTGGTGGTCAGCCAGCAGGTCTAACCTTGGTAGAGAACGTCATAAAAGAATGCGCTGAAGAGGCAGCAATTCCTGCGGGTTTGGCACGCTGCGCCCAATCCGTTGGAACTATTACCTACACCGGCGAACGACTAGAAGGTCTCCGCAATGATGTGTTATTTAACTATGATCTCGAACTCCCTGCCGATTTCACGCCCTTTGCTGCCGATGGCGAGGTTGAGGAATTTTACCTATGGAATCTTGCCGAGGTAGCCGAGCGGATCTGCGAAACCGAGGATTTCAAGTTCAACTGTAATCTCGTTATCATCGATTTTCTGATTCGGCATGGCTTCATACCAGCCGACCACCCTGATTACGTTGCTATATCTCGAGGCCTACATGCCTAGTCTGGACATTCCCCGCGCTTCAGCAGGCGTATTCCCTGCGTCCCGCAACTGGCGCAGGGTCAGCGGATTATCGCGCTTGGCCACGCGACGCCCTGAGTTGTCGAGCAAGAGGGCGTGATGGTGCCAATCAGGCACATTAAGGCAGAGCAATTCCTGGAGAAGGCGGTGGATATGCGTGGTGGAGAACAAGTCTTTGCCTCGTGTCACCAACGTCACGCCCTGTAAGGCGTCATCCACGGTGACAGCTATGTGGTAGCTTGTCGGAATGTCTTTACGTGCCAACACCACGTCGCCGAACTCTTCTGGCTTAGCATGAATCGGCCCAGCTGTTCGGTCGTTCCAGGTTAATAACCCTGTTTGTCGGATGGCGGCCGCCATGTCGAGGCGTAGCACGAAGGATTCTCCCGCGGCGCTCCTGCCCTCGCGTTCCTGAGCACTTAATTGGCGGCAAGTTCCTGGGTATATGATGCCGCCCGGACCGTGAGGGGCATGTCCGGCGCGTTCAACTTCAGCGAGGATGCTGCGCCGGGTGCAGAAACAAGGGTAGAGAAGGCCCATTTCTTCAAGCTGTTTTAAGGCGCTGGCATAGTCCGACATGTGCTCTGACTGGCGGCGCACAGGGCGTTCCCATGTTAGCCCTAGCCAGGCGAGATCATCGAGAAGTGAGGTCTCAAATTCCGCTTTGCAGCGGCCAGGATCAATGTCTTCTATGCGCAGAAGAAAACGACCACCATGTTCCCGGGCTATTTTTTCCGCAAAAAGGGCTGCAAATGCATGTCCCAGATGCAGATGCCCGGTAGGGCTGGGGGCGAATCGTGTAACTGTGACGGGCATGGCTTGGCGATAGGTCCCTATTCCGATAAGCAGAGGATATTTTATGAATGCTCCAATTCTTGTGCCAGTCCAAGCAATACTGGCGATGAATTTAATGATATCGGGTGGTAGTGCGGTATGGATCAACAGCTGACCATCGATGGTCCGAGCCTTCCCCCGGCTTCCGGCGCTGCACCAAAGGAAATTGTTCTTTTGTTGCATGGCGTTGGCGCTGACGGTAACGATCTAATTGGTCTGGCACCCTATTTTCAGGAAATACTGCCCGACGCTTTATTCATCTCGCCAAATGCACCATATCGCTATGACAAGGCGCCATCTGGATATCAGTGGTTCTCCCTTCGCGATTATAGCGACGGAGCACGATTGGAGGGCGCCAAGGCTGCAGCGCCTATCCTCAACCGTTTCATCGATGCAACGTTGGCTGCTAATGATCTTTCTGAAGAGAACATGGTTCTCATTGGGTTCTCCCAGGGCTGCATGATGGCGTTGCATGTGGGGCTCCGCCGCAAACGCGCGCTTGCTGGTATAGTTGGTTATTCAGGTATGTTGGTTGGGGCGGACGTATTGGCTAACGAAATTTGTTCCCGTCCACCGGTGCTGATGACCCACGGAGATTACGATACAGTTTTACCTCCTCAGGCTTTGCACGCGGCAGAGGTGGCGCTGAAGACCGCCGGCATTTCTGTGCGTGCCGTGATGCGCCCAGGATTGGCACATGGTATTGATGAAATTTGCATCCAACTCGGCAAGCAGTTCTTGGCAGAAACGTTTGGAGTGTCCTGAGAGTTCGGTAGGGGCTTCGGTGGGATGGCTTATCGTGGCTTAAGAATTACGAACTAATTGGTTGTTCGTCGAATCTTGAATTCCGCCTGCTTACCGCCGCTGTAATTTCGCTTATGCGCGTGCCGAACCTGTAGGGAATTCCCTGCTGCATGAGAACGGCCGGGCATTTCTGCATCACTACCTTTGCGGGAGGTTCTAATTCAATTTTCTCTGAGGTGGCATCGTACCCCCGTCGGTGCCGTGTGTTTGACAGCCTTTATTGCCGCGTATACTTTACGATCCATTCCCGGGAACGTGGGCCTGAGGCCCCGCCCGCTCGTCGGGCCTACTGGGACAAAAATACCCTAAATAGGGAAAATAACACCCCGTAAAGGAGATGGAAGCGCATGAGCAAGCGCATTGCTGCGAAGTATAAGATCAATCGGCGCCTGGGTGTAAACCTGTGGGGCCGGCCAAAGAGTCCTATTAATAAGCGCGATTACCGGCCGGGCATCCATGGTCAGCGGCGGCGTAAGACGTCTGACTATGGCCTTCAGTTGAACGCCAAGCAGAAGTTAAAAGGCTATTACGGCAATATCACGGAACGTCAATTCCGCCGCTATTATGCTGAGGCGTCGCGCCGCAAGGGCGATACGTCAGAAAATCTGATTGGTATTTTGGAGCGCCGTCTAGATGCGGTGGTCTATCGCATGAAATTTGTGCCGACAGTGTTTGCCTCCCGCCAGTTCGTCAATCATGGCCATATCATGGTTAACGGCAAGCGGGTCAACATACCATCGTACCTGGTCCAGGAAGGTGATGTCGTTGAAATTAAAACTAAATCACGACAAATGAATTTGGTTCTTGATGCCGCTGACTCGTCAGAACGTGACCTACCGAGCTACGTTGACGTCGATCATAACCATATGCGGGGCACCTTCGTGCGCACGCCCAAACTTGAAGACGTGCCGTACCCGGTGCAAATGGAACCGAATCTAGTCATCGAGTACTACTCGCGCTGATTAAAATTCGTATTTCGGACAGATAGGGCCCGCGCCTATGGCGCGGGCCCTATTGCGTTGGCTCTCCCCCTTGGTGTGTAGCATGTCGCAATCTGGTTGATAGGGTACCAGGCTAGTCACGGACATGGACAACGGGCATATGAGGTGTCCAGGGCGTACATCCTCGTTAGAGGACGGACCGTTCTCTTGGGAACGTGGCTGATGATGGGAAAAAAAGCACCAATGCTGTGTGGCCGTCATACCCAAGTCGGAAAATAGCATAAATTAGACAGCGAACTTTGATATCTTTGATTTTGAGTCGAGTATCGGAGACGACACCCTCGTTCATAAGAGTGCTGGATAGGGCCGCTTGGTTAACTTCGGTTTCATAGCGGATTGGGGTTCTGAATAGGTATGGAAACCTGCAACACAGGGGAATGACTTGGAGTACGTAGATATCGATGGTGTTCTGATTCCGGTACTTGGTTTTGGAACGGTGGGTATTGAGGGAAACGATGGCCTGGCCGCTATCCGTACAGCGTTGGAACTTGGCGTTCGCCATCTTGATACCGCCCAGGGATACGGTAATGAAGATTTAGTGGGGTTGGCGCTAAAAGAAAGCGGCGTTCCGCGTGATGAGGTCTTTCTTACTACCAAGTGTTTCCGTGACCGCATGCACCCCAATGAGATCAAAACAGATTTTGAGGCCAGCTTGCGCAAGCTTCAAACTGACTATGTCGATATGTTATTATTGCATTGGCCTAGCCAGACAATTCCTTTTTCTGATTCATTGGGCGCCCTTGTTGACCTTCAGAGAGCGGGGAAAACCCAGCTGATCGGCGTCAGTAATTTCACGTCAGATCAGCTCCGCGAAGTTCTCGAAGATGTTGGCGCCGATGTCGCATGCAATCAGATTGAATATCACTGCCTTTTATCACAAAGGCATATTCTTGACGTGGCGAGCCGCTATGACGTTATGGTGACCGGCTATTGTCCGATTGCCAGGGGGCGGGTGCTAGACGAACCGGTGATTTGTGCTATTGCTGACGATCATGGCAAGACACCAGCCCAGGTTGCCCTTCGCTGGTTGGTACAGCAGCCCCACGTTGCCGCTATACCCAAGTCGAATCGGGAGGCGCGCGTCAGTGAAAATTTGGATATATTCGACTTTGAACTGACGGGAGAAGAGATGATTTCTCTCGATACGCTAAGCGAGCGAAGGGAGCGACTGATCAATCACCCCTGGCATCCCGAATGGGATACGGCATAATCGTGCAGCAAGGTATTAGGCCGCCTCACCTTCACTATGAATTCTTTCGTTTGACACATGGACATGGCGATTTCGGGCGCTGCAAAGTTGAGATTGATCATGCTAAACCTGTTGCCAGACATTGCGTCGATGCTGGCCAAGACCTGC
>CAUZNJ010000118.1:0-6409 GCA_963580965.1 Alphaproteobacteria bacterium
CTGCCTCAGGAGCACGCTGAGATGGCAAAGGTCGTCGGCGGCATCGGCACTTCACATGTACCTTCAATCGGCAAAGCCTATGATATGGGCCAGCAGGAAGAGCCCGACTGGAAGCCGGTCTTTGACACCTATAAACCAGTCCAAAAATGGCTGGCGGACTTAAAACCCGACGTTGCTATCGTGGTTTATAACGACCACGGCTCGAGCATGTTTTTTGACAAATACCCGACCTTTGCTATTGGTGCGGCAGACACCTACCCGATTGGCGATGAAGGCTGGGGGCCCCGCCCCCTGCCCGCCGTGCCGGGCAACCCGGAGTTCTCATGGCATCTCGCCGAAGAGCTTGTCTATAACGAGTTCGACATGACGGTCTGTCAGGAGCTGTCCGTCGAACACGGCTTTCTGGTGCCGATGAATTTATGTTTTCCGCATGAGCCGAACTGGCCAGTAAAAACCGTCCCGATCGCGGTCAACGTCATCCAACACCCGCTGCCAACGGCGATGCGTTGTTACAAGCTTGGTCAGGCGATCCGCCAAGCCGTCGAAGCCTGTGAGGACGATCTTCGCGTCGTCATCTTTGGCACTGGCGGCATGTCGCACCAGCTCAACGGCACAAGGTTCGGACACCTCAATACCGCATTTGATAACGACTTCCTCGACAAGATTGAAACCGATCCGCTGGCCCTGACCAAGCTGACCCATCAGGAAATTATGGAAGAAGCCGGGGCAGAAGCCGTCGAGCTGATCATGTGGCTCACCATGCGGGGGGCGCTGTCGGACGATTTAACCAGGGTGCATCGCAATTACTATGCGCCGATGACCACCGGCATGGGGCTGATCGCGTTAGAGGAAAACGCTTAAGCTGCAGATTTATCGCTTCACAAATTGCCGGAATACCCCATATCATAAAGACGGTCAGAGTCTGATTAGCTGTCTCCAAGTACGACGCGTTTAAAGCTCATCTGTATCCCGGGAAATATCTGGGTCTAACTCGATTCGTGGGGCTACCGTCCACCGATTCTGAGTTGAGAGACGCCGCCCGCGCCCTGCCTGTGAGGAGGTCGCATAATGCATGTTGAACAAATTCTGAATACCAAAGGCTCGGACGTGATTACCCCGCATGTCAACGAAACCGTGGCCCAAGCCGCCATTCGTATGGAGGCAAATAGCATTGGGGCGCTCGTTATTGTCGATGGCGACGACGCATCAATCGGCATCCTGTCTGAGCGTGATATCGCGCATGGCATTAACGAGTACGGACCGCATTTACCCGCGACGCCGATTTCCTTGTTGATGAGCGGTCATGTCGTGACCTGCGGGCCGGGGAATTTGATTGCCGACATCATGGCAACCATGACCGAACGCCGTATCCGTCAACTGCCGGTCATCTATAACGGCAAACTCGCCGAGCTCGTCTCTATCGGCGATATGATCGCGGAAAGGCTCAACGAAATCGAAAGCGAAGCTAGCGCGCTGCGAAGCTATATCGCGGGCGCGTAAGAAAGCGATCAGGGTGGTTCGAAACCTCAGCCTTCCTGAATAGCGGCGGGCAGAAGCGACGCCCCCATCCCTTCGCCGAGACACCATTCGGCGAAGTTCTCTGGCGTTGAATCCCATTCGCGCGGCTGCCAGTTTTCATCGACCACGTCGGAGTCAAAATCATATTCCGCCGCGCCACCACACGGGTTCTTGAAATACCAGAAATAGCAGGACGACACCGGATGACGACCGGGACCGATCATGGTCTCCCAGCCATTGCGGGTCATGTTATTGCCACCGCCGAACAATTCGTGGATCGATCCCAGCTCAAACGCCAGGTGATGAAAGCCACGTTTGCCCTCGCCAGGATCCAGCAAGAACACATTATGATGATTATTGGCATCGGCACAGCGCACGAAATAGCCGCGCCCGGGATAGGAATCGGTAAGCTTAAATCCCAGCGTATCAACATAGAAGTCTTTCTGGGTTTCCAAATCATCCGTCATGTAAACGATATGCGACATGATCAGCGGCGAGGCCTGATCAAATTTTTGACCGCGCTGATTAAGACGTTTGATATTGCCCGGCACATTGGTCTCGACCGGGGGCGGCGTAATCTGCTGACATTGCGCAAGCCGGAACGCGAAGCCAAAGCCCAGCGGATCGGCGGCATGGATCGCGCCCTCATCGTCTTCAGTAACTTCGCCCGTCGCAGATAATCTTTCTTTCAGTGCTGCGAGATCATCGACGGAGCGAACACCAAACGTCACTTCACGAACGGTGGATTTGGTATTGGTTGCGACCGGTCGCGGCAGCGCAGGATCATCGGTGGGATAGACTTCAATCGTCGCGCCGTTTTGCACAGCAAAGACCGCATGGGTTTGATCCTCTACAACGCTTTCAAGACCAAAATCCCGCCAGAACTTTTTGGCGACCACGAGGTCTTCAACGCCATAAATGACTTTTTCGATACCGGTATGGTGCATGGCCCTCTTCCCGAATGTCTTGATGGCAGACGCGTAACCTATCAGCATTCATATCACCGCAAAAGAAAAGGCGCCCCTTGCGGGGACGCCTTAAACTTCTAACAAGATAGTCGCTGCTATTTGAGCATAAGCTTTCCTAGCTTGGCATAGGTTTCAGCTGGCATTTTCGACTTAGCTGCATCCCACGTCGCACCATAAGTCGTTCCGAGATAGGCCTTGCCGTATTTGCCCTTTAGATCGATGTGCTTCACACCAGAGGCCATGACTTTGGCATTGTCCTTTTGCACCAGCGCCCGGTGATGCGGAATGCTGTCTTTCTCATATTGGATGGCTTCCGCTTCCAAAGCATCGCGCTGTTTCTTCGGCAGCTTATTAAATTTATCGAGATTGACGACGATGGTTGATGACGTGCGCCACCAGCCAGGTCCTACCCGATATTTGATAAACTTGGCCCAACCATAACGAGCGACTCCACCTTCGGGCCATGCCAGCCCCTGCACAACACCACGCTCCAGCGAGGTATAGACATCACCGGGGGAGATGTTAACCGGCCGCGCACCCATTGCTTTCATCAGCGGATGCTAGCCAGCGGTCGAGCGCATGGTCATGCCCTTAAGGTTGAGGCCCGTCTTTTCGCTCTTTTTGATGTCGCCAGCGATATAGTGATGGAACTCGGTCGCCCCTTCCATGCCATGCGCCAGAAGATGACCATTCAGGCCTTTGGCCCAGCAGTCCTGCAGAACCTTCCAGCCACCATTCTTGCGAAGATTGGCTTGCCCCACATTGGACAGCGGAATGACCCGCGCGCACGGCACCAATCCGGCATAATAGACGCTCGGACCAAACATGATGTCGATCACACCGCGCTTAAGGGCCGCGCCCTGTTTGCGGTTCGGAATAACCTCGGGGCCACCTTTATAGATAATGGTGATCCCATTTTTGGCCTTGTTGACCGGGTTCATAAAAGTATCAAAGTAAGTAACCGACTGATCATGCGTCTTGATCAGACTGGTCGTGGAGGTGAGGTCCACTGCCTATAGTGGTGCTGCTACGAGAAATGCCGCAGCGGCAACGCCCGAAATCATCAACGTCTTCATATGGAAACTCCCTGGTTAAATGGATGGTCTTTTGTATTTATGGCCGCTCTAAAGGCAGCGTTTCGAATAACCAGACTAACGGTAAAGTTTTTAAGAGCTGGGGAGTCAAGACGGGCTTCGCCATCGTGACCAAAGGGTAAACCGGTGATATGATCCTGTCCTTCTTCCTCGGAAACACAAATTGACACTGCCTATTTGCCATGGCCATTGATCTCTCAAAGCCGATGAGCCTGCATCAACAGGGCCGTTATACCGATGCAATCTCGCTATACGACTCCGCGCTAAAGCGCGAGCCGAAGAACCCAGACGCTTTATATCTCACTGGGCTTTGCCGTCTGCAGATGGGTGACATGGAGCGCGGCGCACGGCATATGCGCGCCCTCATCAAGCTGCAGCCGCACCATGCCGCAGCCCGGCATGCGCTCGGCAAAGCGTTGATAGAAATGGGGGAAACCAGCTCCGGTCGACAACATCTGGAACAGGCATTGACGATAAACCCTGCCTCGCCGGATAGCCGGATTGAACTGGCGGAACTGGCGCTCGCCGCTGGCGATGCACAAAAAGCCAAAACTCTATATCGCGATGGTCTCAACCTGGACCCGTCGCTAGCAGCACTCTGGAACAATCTCGGCACCGTTTGCAGAATGATGGGGCATTTGGAAGAAGCAGAAGAAGCTTGGGTAAAAACCATATCGTTCGCACCGAATATCGTGGAAGCCTATTGCAATATCGCCACGCTGAAAGTTCGAGTTGGCCGCTTCTCTGAAGGGATCAACTATTTGCAATCCGGTCTTAACATAGTGCCGGATGATCCCGATCTAAATTTCTATCACGGTGAACTCCTGTTCTTTGCCAAAAAATTTGAAGCCTCCGCCGAGGCTCTGAAGAAGGCGACGACGCTCCGCAAGAACTACCGAAACGCCGAGATACGACTGGCACAAGTATCGCAATATCTCTGTGATTGGCGGGGTCTTGAGGCGCTCATGCCAGCAATTCGCAAGGAGATCGACAGTGCGGTAGCCGGAAAATCTTGTCTGGTATCGCCGTTCTTTGCGTTGACACTCGATACGACAGAAACCGAACGTACCGCTGTCGCAGCGGCAGAGACCAGCAAGCGCGAAAGCCAACTTGCAGAAGTTCTAGCGACAACCCGTTTCACGTTTGCGAATCGCCAGAAAGACAGAATACATATTGGTTACCTGTCCGGAGACTGGCGTGACCATGCCGCCTCTCACCTTGCTTGCGGCCTTTTCAAACATCACGACCAAAAAAAATTCGAAATATCTGCCCTTTCCTACGGGCCGGACGATGGCAGCGATTACCGCCGCCGAATACAGGAGGGCGCAGAGCACTTTGTCGACCTGCAGGATTTAAATGATATTGAGGCAGCCCGCGCTATTCACGAGCAGGGGGTCGACATCCTGATTGATATCGAGGGCTATATGGGAAATGCACGACCAGAAATATGGATGCTGGGTCCGGCACCCGTCCAAGTTTCCTATCTTACCTATCTTGGCTCGATGGGAACGACAAAACTCGATTATATCATCGCCGATATGACCATTATTTCACCTGACAACCGCAGTGCCTTTACCGAAGCGGTAATTACTCTTCCCAATTGCTACCAGGTAAATGATGACGAGGCCCGCATCGGCACGGCGCCAACACGCGCCGATGAAGGGCTTCCCGATGATGTGACAGTATTTTGCGCGATGCATGGCGGGCACAAGATTACCCGTGATATTTTTGAGCTCTGGATGCGCATCCTCAAGGCGGTCCCCGGCAGCGTTCTCTGGCTCGCAGCATCGGGGCCGCTCCGTGAAAACCTTTGCAATGCTGCGATAGCATTAGGAATAGACCCGACCGACCGGCTTGTCTTTGCCGGGCGGCATGAGGATAAGGCCGATCACATGGCGCGGCTCGCCCTTGCGGATTTGTTTTTGGATACGCCAATTTATGGCGCGCATTCTTCAGCCGTCGACTGTCTGTGGGCAGGTACCCCAGTCCTGACGGCACCCGGCTCAGTATTTTCCTCTCGAGGAGCGGCAACACTGTTAAATACGATGGGAATTACGGAGCTAATTGCTCCTGATTTCAACGAGTATGAAAAGCAGGCCATTGCCCTCGGGCACGACCCGGCGACTCGCAAGAATTTTCGCGACAGGGTTTCAGAGGCACACACTGCACTCTTTGACACATCCGGTTGGGTGCGTGATGTGGAACGTGCCTATACAGAAATTTGGAGACTTTACTGCAACGGCGAACCTCCCGAAGATGTCCACCTTGTTCAGCTCTGAGCCGAACAAGGTAAAATCATCAGAGCAAGTGACGGAGTTCGCGAACACTCAGGCCACAATTTCAGAGACAAGTTAGCAACCCGATGTTTCAATAATGGTGAGGAGACGGACTGATGGCCGATAAATTTCACACCGCGATGGATGAGGCGAGCGTCAGCGCGCTCTGGGAGAGCCCCAACGCCGATGCCACACAAGTCGACGAAAAACCCTATCTATGGCCATGGGCTGAGCTCGGTCCTTTGCTCGATACCGCCGTCGCCGAAACCGATATGGACAACGCCGAGCGCCGCGTTCTGATTTTGGAAAACCCCGCCTATAAAGAATCACCACGCAGTGGCACGACTCTCAATATGGTTGTGAACCTGCAGGTGCTGATGCCCGGCGAATCCGCCCGACCGCATCGTCACCGATTGAATGCGTTGCGCTTCATCATCGAAGGTGACGGCACCGCGGGTACAACCGTCGACGGAATCCCCTGCCCGATGGTGGCTGGAGATTTTGTGCTGACACAGGGCTGGTGCTGGCATGAGCATTCACATGAGGGGAACAA
>CAUZNJ010000119.1:0-6398 GCA_963580965.1 Alphaproteobacteria bacterium
CTGGCTCTTACTTATAATACATAGAAACCTATGATAATTTACTGAAAAATATACATAATTTTTTAGATTTATGAAAAAATCTGCTATTATGCCCCTTAGAATTCACTTGAAATGGACTAGATTAATTCTCCGTACATACCTCACAGGTTTACCAATATGATTTCTATAACACCGGGATTCGCCATCAATGAGTCGGAAATCGAAGAACGGTTCGTCCGTGCCTCTGGCCCCGGTGGCCAAAACATCAATAAAGTGGCTACTGCCGTTCAAATACGTTTTCACGCCGCTGCATCCCCAAACCTATCGGAGGAGGTATGTGAACGGTTACGCCATATTGCTGGGCGGCGCATGACCGAGGACGGAATTATTATCATTGATGCCCGGCGCTTCCGAACCCAGGAGCGCAACCGCAACGACGCGCGCGAACGGCTGGTTGAACTAATCCGCAGGGCCGCCATCCCGCCGCGCATTCGGCGTCCGACACGGCCGACGGCAGGTGCGCGTCGCGCCCGCCTTGAAGATAAGAAACTGCGCAGCCGCACCAAAATTCTGCGCCGTACGACAACGGATGACAAATCATGATTCCACAGCAGCACATCAATGCTGCTAACTTCATACTCGCTATGCGAAAGGCGAAGGCAAACCTCGAACCCTTGCCCAAATGGTGTCGGCCGGCCACCCTCGCAGACGGGTATGAGGTGCAAGAAGTTCTTCACCAGCGTCTGAAATTCCAGGGCATCCTTCGGTGCGGTTGGAAGATCGGCTGCACCAATAAAGTCCTTCAGGAACTCCTAAACATTCCCCACCCCTGCGCCGGCGGAATCATGGTCAATAACACCGTCTTCAGCGGCACCATTCTACCCTGGTCAGCCTATGTGCGGCCAGGAATTGAATGTGAGGTAGCCTTCGAAATTGGTGAAGACCTGCCCGCGTCTAAGGCCAGCTGGACGCGGGAAGCAATATTGGAACGCGTTGTCGCTATCATGCCTGCCATCGAAGTGGTCGATGACCGCTACAAAGACCATGCCGAAGTCGGGACGCCGACCCTGATTGCCGATGATTTTTTCCATGCCGGCGTCGTCTTAGGAACGAGAACGGAAAATTTTCGCGATATTGATCTTGCCCGCATAGCTGTTACCACGAACATTAATGGCGAAGCGATGGGCACAGGAAAAGGCGCGGCCGTGATGGGCCACCCTGCAGAACCGCTCGCCTGGCTTGCCAATATGCTTGCCAAGCGAGGTGTTGGGCTTAAACGACAAGATATCGTAATCACCGGCTCGATGGTCAATGTACAGTGGCTGACCGCACCATGCGAGGTGAGCATAGATAATTCGGCACTCGGCTCCGTCGCCGTTTCTTTTGCTTAGGCGAACCCAGCCCCACAAAAAGGGAGACCCGGCAACGGGAATAACTAAGAGCGAGATAGCTTCGATAGTTCTTACCGAGAGTGGCAGGCTGGATATCATCTGTCGCAGTGGCACCGTTTATTATCTCAAACGCATCCGAGGCCGGTGTCCTGACATTGCTGACATGAGCTTTGAGGAGCTAGTCGAAGCCAAGATTGAATTATCAGTTTTTAGACTACCAGATGCCACAGCAAGCTAGAACCTCAGGCAGACGTTAAGAGACTGATGACTGATGCTGGCTTGCTCATATGCCCGCATTGGACAGAACTGAACGCTTTATAGCTTTAGGCACACATACGCTACGTTTGCACAGCTCAACGATCGAACCGACAGTAAGAATTGTTTATCTTCGGACATCGCAAATGGGATTAGCCTTCGTCGCCTCTCCATCGATCACAATAACCTCATGCGTCAATTCCGCCGTCTTGCCAAGCATGACTGAAGCGGAGCAGTATTTTTCCGCCGACAGGCCAACAGCCCGCTTAACCTTATCCCGAGAAAGGCCCTTGCCGGTGACGATGTAGATCAGGTGTATTCCGGTAAAAATCTTCGGGTCGGTCTCGGCGCGAGATGCCTGGATATCGACAATGCAATCTACAACCGGCTGGCGGCCACGCTTGAGGATCATCAACACGTCAAAAGCGCTGCAGCCGCCAAGGCCAAGCAGCAGCATTTCCATAGGACGAATACCAATGTCACGGCCACCATATTCTTTTGCGCCGTCCATGACCACAGAATGGCCACTTCCAGACTCGCCGACGAAAGCCACGCCGTCGAGCCACTTAATACGGGCTTTCATACTAACGTCTTTCTTTACTTGACGATCGCCTTGTGCACCCAGTCAGCTACGGCGAGGGTCGTGGCATCGTCGGCATAGGACCCAACGATCTGGACACCGACCGGCAGACCTAATGGGCCGCTAAGACCCGGAACTGTAACGCAGGGGTTCCCTGCCGCAGTCCATATTCGGTTTAGGACAGGGTCACCCGTAAACGTCAGGTCCTTCGGCGCTTCGCCAGGTGCCGCCGGGGTGATGAGGGCATCGACGCGGGTAAGTTGTTCATCGAGGACAACCCGGCCACGCGCAGCGGTGTCCAGGGCCTTGCGATATTCGCCTTGGCTTGACTTTAGGTCATTGGTCAACGCTTTGCGAAGGTTGTCACTAATCCCCTGCCAGTGATTTTCGGTTTCGAATGTTAATGAACGAGCTGCCTCTACCGCCTGGATAACTGCGTGAGCATCGGGCATTGCTTCCCACGGCTCGGGAAGGACGACATCCTCAACATGCGCCCCAGCGGCGCGCAGCCGGCAAACGGCTTCATCCATGGCGGCAATAGTTGCAGGCTTAGCTTCACTCCATGCTGGACTGCGGCAGAAACCCAATTTTGGAGCTGCACTCAGAGGAACAAGTGGTGTTAGCGGCCAGCCGGATAGAGCCTGAACGAAAGCAGCTGCATCAGAAACGCTTCTCGACATAACCCCAATAGTATCTAAGCTTTCACAAATTATCTTCAATCCCATTCTTGGAATTGTACACCAAGTTGGCTTGAAGCCGACGACACCGCAAAAAGACGCTGGGCGGATTACCGAGCCGCCGGTCTGAGTGCCAACTCCGAGCGGTGCCATGAAATCGGCCACAGAAGCCGCCGACCCTTGAGAGGAACCTCCCGGCGTGTGTTCAGGGTTATGGGGGTTTCGGGTTTTTCCGGGCTGACGAAGGGCAAATTCCGTACTTACGGTCTTGCCGAGTATCACCATGCCAGCAGCGCGTGCTAAGGCAACACTGGACGCATCCGCCGCTGGACGGAATCCTGCATATATTTCCGAACCGTAAGCTGTCGGCATGTCGCCGGTATCAATGACATCCTTAATACCCACGGGCACGCCATGTAGGGGCCCCTTAGACGGTTCCTGATCGCGCCTGCGTGCCTCGGCCAGGGCGTTATCGGCATTAAGATATATCCAAGCGCCAACTACATCCTCGCGCTGCTCAATACGCTCCAGGCAAGAACGTACCAAGGCCTCGGCAGTTAATGTGCCAGCGGCGATTGCAGCTCCAGCCTCTAACGCGCCTAGTTGGTTGGCATTGATCATAATGGCTCTCCTTCTTCTCTTAATTTTCCGTCTCAACCGCCGTGTCGGGCCAGCACCCGGCGCCATATCCGCATCATTTCGTCGACATTGTCGCGGCTAAAAATTAACGGCGGGGAGACGCAACCTACATCGCCAGTGAATTTGATATGAAGCCCTTCCCAAAATAACTCTTTCATCATCTCATAGCCGCGCTGACCAGGTGCGGCACCCGGAACGACTTCAACGCCAGCGAGCAAGCCATAGCCGCGGATGTCTTTAATCAAGGGCGAGTCCTTCAGAGAGAAAATGGCATCGAGAAAATAGGGAGAAAGCTCGGCAGCCTTCTCAAAGGTGTTTTCACGTTCATAAATAGCCAATGTGGCGAGGCCGGCAGCACATGCTGCAGGGTGAGCAGAGTAAGTATAGCCATGAAACAATTCGATTGCCCCCGGTGGCGCCTTGTCGACAACAGTCGCATAAATCTCGTCCTTTACGGCGACGGCCCCCATCGGCTGAACGGCATTTGTGATGGCTTTGGCCAGGGTCATCATATCAGGAGTGACATTAAAACTTTGTGCCGCAAAAGTCTTGCCAGAACGCCCAAATCCGCAGATGACCTCATCAAAGATCAGCAGGATGCCGTGACGATCACAGATCTCGCGCAGGCGGTCCAGGTACCCCACTGGCGGCACTAAAATACCCGTCGACCCAGCGATGGGCTCAACGATGCAGGCGGCAATGGTGTCCCCTCCAACAAGCTCGCAGATTCGTTGAAGGTCTTCGGCGAGATCGGCCCCGGTCTCCGGCTGGCCACGGACGAATGAGTGCTCAGGGAGATGGGTATGACGCATGTGATGGATGCCCGGCAGCAGAGTTCCAAACGTCTCTCGGTTCTTCATCAAGCCCGAAAGCGAGGTCCCGCCAAAGTTAACGCCATGATAAGAGCGTTCGCGAGAGACAAACCGTTGGCGCTGTGCCTGACCATTAGAACGGTGATATGCGAGTGCAATTTTCATCGCTGAATCAATAGCTTCTGAGCCAGAATTTACAAAGAAGATGTGATTAAGAGTATCCGGTGTGAGGGCTGCAATCTTGGACGCTAACTCGAAGGGGCCAGGGTGGCCAATATTGAATGAGGGACTGTAATCAAGCTCGGAAAGCTGGTGGGAAACGGCATCGATAATCTCTTTGCGACCGTGTCCGAGAGCACAACAAAACAGTCCGGCCGTACCATCGAGAATCTTTTCCCCCTTGTGGTTCCAATAATATACGCCCTCCCCTTTGACCAGAAGCCGGGGTTCATCCTTAAAATCACGGTTAGCGGTAAAGGGCATCCAGTAGGCGTCGAGGCTGTTAGTTGTGACCTGCATGTGGCCGGGTCCTTTTATCCAGGGTACGATCTGGCAATCTAGTTGATAGAATAATACGTATTGTACCCACAGGACAGCTGCTGAGGAAGCGGCGCGCCACAATCAGTAGGCGGAGCTCACCATGCGTATGGCTTGCTACGAAGTTTAGATCGTGAATTTGGCTTGACCCTGGTCACCGCCTATTCGACAAGCTAAAATATAGAAGAATACTTATAATGTGCCGACGTGGTGATTGGGGGAGTTTTAATTGCGGGCGCAGCTGCACCTAAACTAGTTTCCGCCGACCTTATCCGCCGTATGAAGTCCGGGGCCGTGGTCGTCGATGTGGTGATTGGCCAGGGTGGCTGCTTCGAGACCTCACACCCGATAATCCAAAGAAATCCCACCTATATTATTGACGATGTCATTCACTATTGCGTCGCCAATATGCCGGGGGTGGTGCCACGCACTTCTACATTCGCACTAAATAATGCCACCCTTACACACGTCCTGGCACTAGCCGATAAGGGTGTCAAAGAGGCAATGCAGGACAATCTTCATCTTTTAGCGGTCCTTAATGTGCACGCTGGGGAGGTTACCAACAAGGCCGTCGCCCCGCATCTAAACCTGGAATAATTGAGCCCGCAGGAAGCACTTTCACGAAATTAATTTATGATGCGCCATCTGCTCAATCTAAGTCTTAGGCCGGTGTCTAATGTGCTGAACCTATATCCCTTGCCGTGAAATTATAACCTTACATTAATTCTTAAGGTTGACTTCTATGCATTCACAGGAACAAGGTTAATTGATAATCTAATTTTCAGAAGCATGAGAATGTTGTTTCTGATGCGATATCAAGGATTTACCTAGGGGTCTACCAGCCATGAATAAAACAACCATATTAACCGCAATTGTAAGCATCGCAATCGGTATTGGAGCTGTCTTAGGCTACAATGCCCTACAACCAAAAATTGAAGTAGCCCAACCTGCCCCCCAAATGCCCGCGCCCAAGACCGGGGGAACACTTGAAAACATCAAGGCTAAGGGCTTTGTCCAGTGTGGTATAAACACTGGCCTCCCCGGATTCGCCTTTAAGACCGAAAAAGGTGATTGGGATGGCTTCGATGTAGCCTTCTGTAATGCACTTGCCGCAGCCGTTCTCGGCGATGCGACAAAGGTCAAATATACTCCGCTTACCGGCAAGACACGCTTCTCGGCTCTGGCGTCGGGCGAAATCGACGTTCTTTCGCGCAACACAACGTGGACGTTAAGCCGCGATGTAGACCTCGGCTTTACTTTCATCGGCGTGAATTACTACGATGGACAAGGCTTCATGGGTAAGGCGTCTCTGGGCATCACGAGCGCTAGCGAATTAAACGGCGCATCGGTCTGCATCCAAACAGGCACGACCACTGAGCTAAACCTTGCCGACTTTTTCCGCTCCAACAATATGACGTATGAGCCGGTTCCAATTGAAACCAACTCGGAGGCACGCAAGAGCTATGAGGCAGGACGTTGCGACGTCTATACTACGGATGCCTCGGGGCTCGCCGCGACCCGCTCAAGC
>CAUZNJ010000120.1:0-6378 GCA_963580965.1 Alphaproteobacteria bacterium
GGCGGTATATAGCCCGAGAGCCAGAAACGCCGCCGTCACTCCTGAGCCGCAGGTCGTAATAATCGGCCCGTCAAGATTGACACCTGCATCGATGAATCGCTTTGCAATTTCATCCGGTGAACGCAAAGCCATGCCGGCCTCCGGATCGACCAACGAACCAACGGGCACACACATGCTGCCCGGGATATGGCCAACTTTTTTGCTGGGCCGCGGCTCAGGTTCCTGCCCTTTGAAGCGAGATACCGTGCGCGCATCAACTACCTGCGATGCTTTGCTTTCCACATTGGCGATCAAATCCTGCCGAGAGCGCACAAGCTCTGGGCGAAATGTCGCCTTAAAAAAAACTTTTAGGGGCGTCACTACACCATCTTCAGTTGCGCGTTCCTCGGCCAGCCATTTAGGTAGGCCACCTTCTAAAATGGCGATGTTGTCGTGACCAAAGACGCGAAAATTCCACCACGCCCGAGCCGAGGCCGAGGTGCCGCCGTTAGCATCGTAGGCAATAACTTTGGTATCATTATTAACACCAAGATTTCCCGCCGCTTCCGCGAATGCAGCCGAACCCAATAGCATGTGCGGCAGGCCACTGGTTTTGTCGGCGATATCATCGACGGAGAAACGCACTGCACCTGGAATATGGCAATCCTCATATTCAGCCTCGGCGTCTCGAAGAACATTCGGGAGGAAACTCGTCGTATCAAAAATACAAATAGATGGATTACTCAAATTGGCAGCAAGCCATTCGGTGCTGACCAAGGCGTCTAATGGATTATTGCTCATTTTTTTATCTTTTTCGAGGCTCTGCCAAAGTTATCTAGACCCTAGTCGAGCATCCAGTCTGGTACGGGTAAATCACGCTCGCGGAGAAAGAAGGGATTGAATATCTTGCTGGTGTAACGGGTGCCAAAATCGCAAAGAATAGTAACGATGGTATGGCCGGGGCCAAGGTCCTGAGCCAGGCGCACGGCGCCGGCGATATTGATTCCCGATGACCCGCCAAGGCACCACCCTTCATACTTCAATAGGTCAAAGCAATAGGGCAGGGCTTCCTGGTCAGTAATTTGAAACGCCTTATCGACCGGTGCATCCTCCAAGTTTTTCGTAATGCGCCCCTGACCAATGCCTTCGGTAATGGAACTGCCCTCAGACTTCAACTCGCCATAAATGTAATAGTTATAGAGCGATGCGCCCATCGGGTCAGCGATGGCGATTTGAACGTTTTTATTACGCTCTTTCAGAGCCATGCTAACGCCGGCTAGTGTTCCACCCGTCCCCACGGAACAGACGAAGCCATCTACCTTACCATTGGTCTGGTTCCAAATCTCCGCCCCGGTAGTGTTGTAGTGACCATCTCGGTTGGCCACGTTGTCAAACTGGTTTGCCCAAATAGTGCCATTGGGTTCGGAGCAGGCCAGCTCCTTGGCCAACCGTTGAGATACATGCACATAATTATTAGGATCCGAGTAAGGCACAGCCGGAACCTCACGCAGGTCGGCGCCGCACAGGCGCAACATGTCCTTCTTTTCCTGGCTCTGGTTATCGGGAATAACGATGACCGTCCGATAGCCGCGCGCATTGCTAACCAGGGTCAGACCAATGCCCGTATTGCCCGCAGTCCCCTCGACAATGACGCCTCCCGGTTTCAGCACACCACGCTTTTCGGCATCAAGCACAATGGCGAGTGCGGCGCGGTCCTTTACGGAACTTCCGGGATTGAGAAATTCCGCTTTACCGAGAATTTCACAGCCGGTCGCATCAGACACTCGATTGAGGCGAATAAGCGGCGTATTGCCGATAGTGTCACAGAAATCCTTACCTATTTGCATGGGTGTTCCAATTCCGGGCTGGTATCAAAAAATGACTGGGTCCTCGCGGCAACCCAAAGTGTTCGCCAATTACACGCCACTGAATGCCTGATGCACATCAGGCCTACTTGCCGAGCTGATCAATATAGGGAATTTACCGAACTAGCGGCAGAATATTGTTGCGACTGCCTGTCCGTTACGTCTCGCGACCGGGACAGAACGGGACCGCTCGAAGCTATATGGGGCGTCTTTCCGCCGGCCAGATCAGGCAGGGCGATACGATTGTTTCCTTGCCGAACGGAAGAACGGCGACAGTCAATGGTATCTGGCTGGAGGGGAAACCCGTCGCGTCGGCGCAGACGGGGTAGTCAGTCTCCCTTTGCCTGGACCGCGACATCGATCTTACGCGGGGCGATATGCTCGCTCACCCGGATAGCGCGCCGTCCGTGTCGAAGAGCATTGAGGCGGCGCTGTTCTGGTTCGGACAGCAGCCTTCGGGCCCGAGAAATCGCTATATCCTGAAACACCAATCGCGTTCGGTCGCGGCGTGGATCGACTATATCCGCCAGGGCATCAACATCACAAAACCCGCTTTGACTGCGGCACCGGACGCGCCAGGTGAAAACGATCTCGCCATCGCGCGGATTTCCCTACAGGCGCTGATTGCCTGCGACCCCTATCGGCGGAACCGCCACTGCGGCGCTTTTATGCTGATTGACGAGGCAACGGATGAAACGGTTGCCGAAGGCCTCATCGGCGCGGATACCGTTCCGCTTGGCGTCTGATTGGGAGCACCTCAAGACGCGCTACTCCTTGCCCGCTGCTCGAGATTTCTTGCTGACGGCGTAATTGAGCGGCAACGTCGTGGTGTATTTGATTTCCTCCATCGCGAAGGACGAGCTGACATCGGTCAGATCGACGTGATCGATCAGCCGTTTATAAAACTCGTCATAGGACGCGATGTCAGGGACAACCACCCGAAGCAGGTAATCGACATCGCCGCTCATGCGGTAGAACTCGACCACTTCGGGGAACGACGATACCGATCTGGAAAATTTTTCAAACCAGCCTGCGCTGTGCTGGTTGGTGCGGATCGACACAAAGGCCGTCACCCCGACATTGAGCGCCTTGGCGTTGAGCAGCGCGACCCGGCCGGTAATCACACCCGACGATTCGAGGCGCTGGATGCGGTTCCAGCAGGGCGAGGTTGATAGCCCTACCTGCATGGCAATCTCGCTAACCGAGACGGTGGCATCTTTCTGCAGGAAATCGAGAATTTGCAGATCAATCTTATCCATAATTTCTCCAATTATAAATTGGAATTTATTTCTAGTAATTCTCAATATAACAGGTATTTTTTCGAAAATATCCCTAAATATATAAATCACACAAAAAATATTTTCTAAATATGACTATTCATCGATTGTCTCGGGGCTGGACCATCGCTACATCAGCAGCGTTCAGTTGTTTTTGTTTACCAAAAAATATCGGCCCGGAGACACAATGCGTTACCTTCCTTTGTTCCGCGACATTGACGGTCGCGACTGCCTTGTCGTCGGCGGCGGCACCGTTGCATTCCGCAAGGTCCGCCTGCTGCTGCGCGCCGGTGGCCGCGTTGTGGTCATCGCGCCTTCCGTTTCCGACAAGCTCCTCCCGTTTGGCGAAACCAACAACATCGAATTAATTTTCCGGCCGTTCGAAGCCGATGATGTGGCCGGGCGGGTTCTGGTCATTGCCGCAACCGGCGACCGCGCAGTCAATGCGGCGGTTTCCGCTGCCGCGCGCAAGATCGGCGTTCCGGTCAATGTCGTCGATGATGCCACCCTGTCCGATGTGGTGATGCCGGCGATCATCGACCGCAATCCCCTGATCGTCGCGATTTCCTCCGGCGGCGCGGCGCCGGTTCTGGCCCGCAATATCCGGGCGGCGATCGAGGCAATGCTGCCCGCCAATCTGGGACGGCTGGCAGAAACCGCGCAGTCACTTCGCGCCCAGGTCCGTCAGCGCCTCACCGACCCGGTAAAAAGATTGCGGTTCTGGGAACACTATTTTCTCGGTTGGCGCAGCGGCGCCGCCGGCATTGCAATCGAGGAATTCGGGCGACCAGCCAATGACGGGCAAGTCGCGATTGTCGGCGCCGGGCCAGGAGACCCAGATTTGCTGACCTTGAAAGCATTGCAACGGCTTCAGGACGCTGACGTAATTATCCATGATCGGCTGGTTGGACCGGGCATTCTGGATTATGCCCGCCGCGACGCCGACTTGATCAATGTCGGCAAAACGCCCGGACGCCACGGCCATAGCCAGGATGAAATCAATGCGCTGCTGGCGCATCATGCCGGGCAGGGCAAACGCGTTGTCCGGCTCAAGGGTGGCGATCCCTTCATCTTTGGACGGGGCGGCGAGGAACAGGCTTATCTTAAGGCGCGGGGCTTCCGGGTCGAAATTGTCCCCGGCATCACTGCAGCGCTTGGCTGCGCCTCTGCCGGCGGCATTCCGCTCACCCATCGCGGCACGGCGCAGGCCGTGACGTTGCTGACCGGCACCGCAGGCGGCAATTTGCCCGATCTCGATTGGACGGCCATCGCCGCTACCAAAGCGACACTCGCGGTCTATATGGGTGTCGGCACGGCGGGCGCACTTCGCGACAATTTGATTGCCGCCGGCGCCGATCCCGCAACGCCTGTCGCAATCATCGAAAACGGCACGCTGGAATCGGAACGCATCACTACCGGGCAACTGCATGAGCTCGCGGCGCTGGTCGAAAGCAACGCGGTTCGGGCGCCGGCCTTGCTCATAATTGGTGAGGTTGTTGCCGTCGCGGCCGCAGCCGTCGGCTCGACCCCTGCCGATCTGGCGCTGGTATCTTGAGGAGAAACTCCATGGAAAGTGAAATTGTCACAGCCAATCGCCTGATCGACGGCGCGGTGGTCTACCTGACCGAGGGGGACGGCTGGAGCGAATTGATCGCCGATGCCTGTCTTGCAACAACCGAGATCAGGAAAGCCACGCTGCTGGAAACTGCGGCGCAGGACCTGAAAAACCGGAAAATTGTCGGCGCCTATGCCATGACGGCGGAGGACAGTCCCCTCGGACCGGTACCGCTGTCTCAGAGAGAACGCATTCGCGCCGCCGGGCCGACAATCCAGTTTGGCCCGCAAACCCAAGGAAGATGCAGGCTATGACCTATACTCGTCCCGAAACCATTGTCCTTCATGCCGGTCATCGCAGTGACGCAACGACCAATGCCGTGGCTGTACCCATCCACCAGACCACGTCGTTCCAATTTGACAGCACCCAGCACGCAGAGAACCTCTTCGCCCTTAAAGAACTCGGCAACATCTATAGCCGAATTATGAACCCCACCTGTGACGCTCTCGAACAACGTGTAGCCGCATTGGAAGGGGGCGTAGCCGCTCTAGCTCTGGGCTCCGGCCAAGCAGCATCTGCCTTCGCCGTCATGAATTTATGCAGAGCCGGAGACAATTTCGTCAGTTCCACCGACCTCTACGGTGGCAGCTGGAACCTATTCGCTAACACAATGAAAGACATGGGCATCGAATGCCGCTTCGTCGATCCCAGCGATCCGGAAGGATTCCGGAAGTCCACCGACGACCGCACCCGCTGCTATTACGCTGAAACCCTGCCAAATCCCAAACTTAACGTCTTTCCAATCAAAGAAGTCGCCGATATCGGTCGGTCGCTTGGCGTGCCGTTGATCATGGACAATACCGCTTGCCCCATACTCTGCAGGCCACTCGACCACGGTGCGGCGATCATCGTCTATTCGACGACCAAGTACATTGGCGGCCACGGCACCTCCATCGGCGGCCTGCTAGTTGACGGTGGAAATTTCGACTGGGAATCCCACGGTGACCGTTTTCCAACACTTAATCAGCCGGACCCCAGTTACCACGGGACCGTCTGGACCGAAGCGGTCAAGCCGCTGGGCCCCATCGCCTATATTATCCGGGCGCGTGTCATCCTGTTGCGTGACCTCGGCGCACCGATGGCGCCCTTCAACGCCTTTCAGTTTATTCAGGGGCTAGAAACTCTTCCATTACGCATGCGTGCACATTGCGAAAACGCCACAAAAGTCGCCGACTATTTGAAGGGCCACGCCAAGGTCACTACCGTCACCCACCCTAGCCAACAGAGCGGAGAGATGGCTCACCGTCGAGATGCCTACCTAAGCGGCGGTCACGGCGGATTGGTCGGCTTTGAGCTAGCTGGCGGCGGGGACGCCGGACGCATATTCATCGACGCGCTGAAGATGTTCTATCACGTCGCCAACATCGGCGACGCCCGCAGCTTAGCCATCCACCCAGCTTCTACCACTCATTCCCAGCTTTCGGCCGAAGATCGATTGGCCACCGGCGTAACCGATGGCTACGTGCGGCTGTCGGTTGGTATCGAGCACATCGATGATATCATTGCCGACCTGGATCAAGCATTGGCTGCTGCGTGAGGCCCGATGCCCAGTGATAAGGGCCAGGTCCCAACACTGAATAACCTTGATGGCCAGCGCGCGCTTGGTGCCTATCCGCGCGTACGCATGCGGCGCAACCGGCGC
>CAUZNJ010000121.1:0-6287 GCA_963580965.1 Alphaproteobacteria bacterium
CATACGCGGCTGAGTCGTCTCGCGTTCCTTGAGGGTGGAAAATCCAACGCGGAATTGGTTACCTTCCTCTTTTAGGTGCGGCCAGATAATGACCATAGTAGCCAGGACCAGCGCCACCGTCGGCAGCAACAGTTTCATCAGCGACACAAACCGGCTATAGGCGATTGTCCGCCAATTGCTAATTCGCCGCTCAGGAAGATCATAGAGCATCCGTGGGCCCGAGTCATCGGTGACCGGAGCAGCAACAGATGCATCTTGCGTATGGTCGGATACCGTCACGCCACCCCCGCCCGCAGGCAGTCATGAATATGTATGATACCAACCGGACGGTCGTCCTTCTCGACAAACAAACTGGTCACGGATCCGTTTGATCGATTATTCATGATATGGACCGCTTCGCTAGATAGCATCCGTGGACCGATCGTCGTCGCCCCCGGCGTCATAATATCACCCACCCGGCGTTCCAGCAGGTCTGGGCTCATGTGGCGGCGCAGGTCACCATCAGTGACAATACCCACCAGTTTCCCAGCCGCGTCGACCACCCCAATGCAACCAAAGCTCTTGGCCGTCATCACTAGCAAGGCATCGGACATGGTCGCGTCTGCATCAATTAGAGGCACCGCATCCCCCGCATGCATAATGTCCTCGACTTTCAGCAAACGGCGGCCTAGACGGCCACCCGGATGCAGAACCTGGAAGTCGTCAGCGGAGAAGCCACGGCGCTCCAGCAAGGCCACGGCAAGCGCGTCGCCGACCGCCATCATCATTGTCGTCGACGTGGTCGGCGCCAGACCCATCGGACAGGCTTCTTGAAAAGCAGGCATCACTAGCGCCGCCGTCGCCGCCTCGGCGAGGCTGCAACGGTCCCGGCCAGTGATCGAAATCAACGGTATCATGTGCCGCTTGGTGTACTGCACGAGATCGGCAAGTTCCGCAGTCTCGCCCGAATTGGAAAGCGCCACGACTGCATCGCCCTTGGTAACCATTCCAAGATCGCCATGGCTCGCCTCCGCTGGATGAACAAAGAACGCCGGTGTGCCGGTCGAGGCTAGAGTCGCGGCAATTTTGCCGGCGACATGGCCGCTCTTCCCCATACCCGATACGATTACGCGACCGCTGACCGCCTCAAGCACATCGAGCGCCCGGCTGAAGGTACCGTCGAGACTCGCCGCTAAGGCCCGCAAGCTATTGGATTCCAAATCAAGAACACGCCGCGCCGTGCGAATATCAGGGCTAATACCCTCGGCACCAAGGCCATCGCTCGTTGAGATGTCCTGCGCAACCGCTTGGCTAGTGGTCATGGCGTCTTCCCCATGAATGGCCTCCGGTGAGATTTTAGCGCCGGTCGTCACGCTCACGAACGCATTGCCTCACTTTCACGCCTGACCTGCCGACAAGCCAAATTTAGGTGCAATGCCAAGAGAGTATGCGCTTCGGCTATTTCGCCGTCAACACAGGCACAACTGCTGCATGCAATTCCGGGGCCTAAACTTAGGCCCGCTTGCTACGGGCAATGATATCGGCGCCATGGAAAGATATTAATGTGCGAAAATATCCGTCTCCGCCCATCCACCAAGATCGAGTGCCGCACGGTTCGGAAGGAAGTCAAAGCAAGCCTCAGCATAGGCAGCGCGGCCTTCGCGCGCCAACATAACGTTCAGCCTGTCGCGTAATGCGTGGAGGTAGATGACATCGGATGCCGCGTAATGCAGCTGCTCGCCCGATAGAGTTTCTGCCCCCCAGTCCGACGACTGTTGCTCCTTTGACAAATCGACGCCCAACAGCTCGCGCGTTAGGTCCTTCAATCCGTGCCGGTCCGTGTAGGTCCGCGCCAGCTTGGAAGCGATCTTAGTGCAATAAACCGGCGGGCAATCAACGCCCAGGTAACGGCGAATAATGCCTAGGTCGAAACGAGCGAAATGAAACAGCTTGGTGACACCTGGATCAACCAGCAGAGCTCGCAAATTTGGAGCGTCATAATTGTCTGCCGCAAATTTCACCAGATGGACGGGACCGTCCTCGCCGCGAAGCTGAATCAGGCACAGCCGGTCGCGCGCGTGATTGAGCCCCATAGCCTCGCTATCGACCGCGATCGAGCCACCAAACTTCAAGCCTGCGGGAAGATCGCCGTGATGCAATTCAATTGCAATGCCTTGGATATCCACAGCACACTGCCTCCAGAATTTCGGGGAATAATGGTGCCCAGGAGAAGACTCGAACTTCCACGACCTTACGGCCACAGGCACCTGAAGCCTGCGCGTCTACCAATTCCGCCACCTGGGCGCCAGGGGTACAATCAGCACCAGCCTGACAATTGGAGGTGTCCGTACAGGTCCAGCACGGGCCATGTCAACCGCAAAGCAACCCCTCCCACGGAGCCTTGTATGCGATGCCTTGCCCCATATACAATGAAATTTTGTCACCGGCGCGGCAGGCATTGCAACGACCGACCCGACCACGTTGTCACGGACCTAGGCGGCGACTATTTTACGCCGATGTAAGGCACGGCAACGTTAGGGCCAAGTTACAGGCAGCCGTGGCGCATTGTGGGAGAATGCCATGCATCGTCCTCAGATTACGGTCTTCGGCGGCAGTGGCTTCATTGGCCGGCATATTGTCCGTCGGCTAGCGGACCGGGGCGCCATGGTGCAGGTCGCGGTACGCGACCCTATCGCCGCCGCTTTTCTCAAGCCAATGGGTGATGTCGGCCAGATCGTCCCCTTGTTCGCCGATGTTGGCATACCTGAATCGGTGGCCTCGGCGCTCGCTGGAAGTAACGCCGTCATCAATCTCGTCGGCATCCTGGCGCCGGCTGGGCGCAACACCTTCGAACACACCCAGGCTATAGGCGCCGGCAACGTCGCCAGGGCCGCAGCGGTGGCCGGTGCCAAGCATTTGATCCACATGTCAGCCATCGGCGCTAACGCCAATGGCAAAGCAGCATACGCACGAACCAAAGGTGCAGGCGAAGAAGCCGTACGCGCGGCGTTCCCGCAGGCAACGATTTTGCGCCCCAGCGTTGTATTCGGTCCGGAAGACAATTTTTTTAACCAGTTTGCAAGCCTCGCCCGCCTGCTGCCGGCTCTGCCTGTTTTCGGCGGCCGTAATGGACCGCGATTCCAACCTGTTTACGTTAGCGACGTCGCCGATGCGGCAGTCACCGCAGCCTTCGGCGATACGGCCGCCGGCAAGACCTATGAACTTGGCGGCCCGCGCATTTACACCTTCCGTCAAATTCTCGAACGCGTGCTTACGGACATCGGCCGCCGCAGGCCCTTGATTTCGATTCCCTTGGGACTGGCGGCAATTGCCGGCGCCATGGCGCAAATTCTACCCAAGCCACTTCTAACCCGCGATCAAGTGCTGTTGATGAAGCGAGATAACGTCGTATCGCAAGGCGCCCTTACTCTCGCCGACCTAGGCATTGAGGCAACCGCCGCCGAAGCCATCCTCCCCGGCTACCTGCGCGTTTATCGGCGGCCACGGCACCGCGCCTGAAAGCAGCTACGGCCTCCTGTCCGTCGACGGGGGCCAGTTAATCCGCCGCGTCCACGATCAGTCCGCCAAATTCACACAAGAATACCAAACCACACACCCTCCGCTCGATGGGGTTTTCAATTACCCACCAAACCGTTCGGCAATCACCGCATACATGGCCCGCATACCCATTGCTTCGCCGCCCTCGGGGCGACCCGGCGTACTCCTAGAATTCCAGCCCATAACATCCAGGTGCACCCAAGGAATCTCGGAATCGACAAATTCGTTGAGGAATAGCGCAGCCGTAATCGCCCCGCCCTGGGGTACACTTGGGGAATTACTGATATCAGCAACCGCTCCGTCAATCAGCTTACGGTAAGGCCTCCATAACGGCATATGCCAGACTGGGTCACCAGTCTGGCAACCCAACCGCATAGCATCCGCTGCCAACTTGTCATCATTGGCAAATAGTGCCGGCAGCCCGGTGCCCAGCGCAACCCGCGCCGCGCCTGTCAGGGTGGCAAAATCAACGATTAGTTCAGGCTTCTCCGAGCACGCCTCGGCCAGAGCATCTGACAGTACCACTCTGCCCTCAGCGTCTGTATTACCAATCTCGACGGTTAGCCCCTGGCGCGTTTTGATCACATCGAGCGGCCGCATCGCGTTGCCCGACACGCTATTTTCCACCGCCGGGATCAGCACCCGCAAGCGGACTGGAATCTGCGCAGCCATGATCATATGCGCCAAGCCCAGGACGTGAGCGCCGCCACCCATGTCCTTTTTCATCATCTTCATGCCCGACGCCGGCTTAAGGTCGAGGCCGCCGGTATCGAAACACACGCCCTTGCCGACCAGCGTCACCTTACGGGCATCTGCCAAACCCCAAGTAAAGTCAATCAGCCGCGGCTGTCGGTCTGCTGCGGCAGCACGACCAACGGCATGAATCGACGGGTAGTTGTGTTCGAGCAATTCATCACCGACGAGAATACGAAAATCGGCGTCAAAAGCTTTCGCAACGCCCGCCGCTGCCTTAGCCAAATCCGCCGGCCCCATGTCAGAAGCCGGCGTAGTGATTAAATCGCGGACCAGCCGCGTCGCCTGAGCGGTGCTTTCGATATGGTCCCGGCGCGCGGTTTTTGGCCAAAGAAGATTGGCAAATATTTTACCATTTTCGCGATAACGATCAAACGAATAGGAGCCGAGGGCCCATCCCAGCGCTGCAGTATCCGCCTCTTTCGGCGATAGGTCCGCGTCAACACGATAGGTCGCCACTGGCAGGCTCGCCGGAAGCGCCGCCCAGGCGGCAAGCGGGTCATCGCCGCCAACCCCCGCTAGCACGGCGGCAATGCCGCCGTCGCCGTCCGGCACAGTCAGGCTAGTGCCCGGATTGGCTTTGAACCCATTGGCGCCAGCCCATGCCGAGGCGACACCGGGCTGATCAGCCCGCCATGACTTAAGTCCATCCGCAGTCAGCGGCGTAATCGGAATAGCGGAATCAGCAGAATTAACGAGATGCTTGGGCACGAGGGATGACTCCTATTGCAGCGCTAAGGCAAAACTATACAGCCGCACAGGGTTCTCGACGAGCAACTGTTGGCCTGCCTCCACAGCCAAGCCCAGCGACGGAGACCCGCAGCCCCGTGCGCCCGAACATCGTGTATTCCATGCTCCATCTCTTCCCCGACCCCAGCCATAGCTAAAGGGGAATCGATTTTGCTCCTCCCGCCGACGGGAGTCGATACACGCAACAAAGTCATCACCATCAACCCCTTTCTCCAGGAATATGAACCCTTCCGCATTAGAGAAATTTCTAGTGACGCATCGGCCACTGCGCGCAATCTCTAAATCAAGAGATTACGTTTTTCCACGTTTGGGGACCTTCCTAATTGAATTCTTTGACCCCACAGATCTGTTTGAGTTGACCACCTGTCGTAGCATGAATTGTCAGATTTAGAAGAAAATCTGAAAATCAGCAAAATCAACAACTTCGTCCCTAAGGTTTTTCTTGTCTTTCAGACTGCGATAAATGCCCCATTTCGGCCGCAGGAAGTCGGCGTTGCTCTTCCACATACGAATTGATTCATTGTGATAACGGAACACCGTCTCCCCCGTTGCAACAGATCTAATATCCACCACATAGGTGCCCTTCTCGCCAAAGGAAATACGTTCCATTACCGCCACCCATTGACCGAGAAAGGGCTGCAGTTCGACCGAGTGAAGGACCCTCTGCTTCAGGCCTTTAGAGTAATTCAACTCGAACGTGCTTGGCTGACCCGCCTTGCCTTTTCGGGCGGACAGGGTCACCAGCGGCATGCTATCTTCATATCCTCCGACAGCCTTGATCTGATGCAAGTGGGTGACCCCCCCCCGATCCCTGAAAGTTTTGGTCGAGCTTAAATTTCCAACGAAAAGTATGAACGTCGCCCAGTTTTGCCAAAAGGGGTTCTGGCGATTTTGCGTAAGCCTTTATTTCGGTCCTTTGGCGATCAGACTTCTGGCATCGATCGTCATCATGGTCGCGATGCGCATGAAAGCGGAACACATATTGGTTCAACGTCTGATCGAAAATCTGCGTTATATGCGGTCCGAATTCCTTGTGACCGCAGTCCGGAGTTTCGACGGCATTAAAGCCCGGCGCCAAGACGCGGTTGACCAGCGCATAGGTATCATTAGAGCCCGTCGCCTTCAGTTCCACTGGAGTGACAATTTCAAGGCGCGAACAACCCACGCATATCAGTCCGGTCAACGCGATCACGATTGAAAAACGCATGATGGCTCCCGATTGATCTTTTTCAAATTGATCTGGTAAC
>CAUZNJ010000122.1:0-6276 GCA_963580965.1 Alphaproteobacteria bacterium
TGAATCTATTCTGAATAAACCTATATGGTCCGGGAGTTGGGAGGCGAGTGTAACACTTAGCTGAAGCTAGGGGAAATTCTGTTGACACTTCCCTCAGGCCATATCGGCACACCCAGCAGGGGTGGTGCTAGACGGGCGCCATTAGAATGGTTCCTATTGCTCCGAAAGGGCTCTAATTTGATAACATGACAATTTTTCAACAATTAACTACGCCACATGCTCCGACTCAGGAGCGCTGGTTGGCACCTTATGCCAGCCGTGCGAAAGATAGCCGCGGGCGTCTTTATCCTGAGCCAGAAAGCCCGACCCGTACTTGTTTTCAGCGTGACCGGGACCGCATTATCCATTCTGCCGCCTTTCGCCGCCTGCAGTACAAGACCCAGGTGTTTGTTAATCATGAGGGCGATTTCTTCCGCACACGACTCACTCACAGCCTTGAAGTAGCACAGATTGCCCGTTCGGCGTGCCGCACGCTGGGTCTCGATGAAGACCTGGGTGAGTCTCTGGCTCTGGCCCACGATCTTGGCCATACGCCCTTTGGCCATGCCGGCGAGGATGCTCTAAAAGTGGTGATGCGTCCCTACGGTGGATTTGATCATAACTCTCAGTCCTTGCGGGTGGTAACGCGGCTAGAGCAGCATTATCCGCGCTTTGATGGCCTCAACCTGACGTGGGAAACCCTTGAAGGATTAGTCAAGCACAACGGTCCGCTATCGGTGGCTGGTCAGACGGACGACTTACCGCGGGCGATTGTCGATTATGCCGAACAGCAAGACCTGGAACTGCACACCCATGCAGGGCCCGAGGCACAAGTGGCTGCTCTGGCTGATGACATCGCCTACAATAACCATGATATCGACGATGGCCTACGCGCCGGGTTGTTTAGTATAGAGGATCTGGACGGGGTGGCTCTTGTAGGACCGCTGTTCGAAGCGGCGCGGAGCGCCTATCCGGATATCGAACGGACTCGGCTGATCGACGAGGCGGTGCGCCAGATGATTGGCGTTATGGTCGGGGATCTGACGGTGGAAACTGCGCGGAGTATTCGCGAATCAGGAGCCGAAACGGCGGCTGAGATTCGGGCGATGAAGACGCCCGTTGCTGTGTTCTCTGATGAAATGCACCAACATGATAAGGCGTTGAAGGAATTCCTTCACAGCCACATGTACCGCCACTACAAGCTAAACCGAATGACGAGCAAAGCCCGCCGCGTGGTTACTGACCTGTTTGAACTATTGGTTGCCGAGCCCGAATGCCTGCCCACCGAATGGCGGGGCCAGGCAGCGGGGCCAGGGGATACAAAAACGGCGCAGATCGTCTCCGATTATATCGCGGGCATGACCGATCGTTATGCCCTGGATGAACACCGCCGCCTTTACGACGTGCAGGCAAGGACGTCATGAATATTTTTGATCATTTTCGCAAAAACGTGGTTGCTATCGTTGAAGAGCTTGCTGCCAGCGGAGCCTTGCCGCCGGGGCTTGATACAGCACGCCTGTCAGTCGAACCGCCGCGCGATTCGACGCATGGCGATATAACAACCAATGCTGCCATGGTGCTGGCGAAGCCGGCGGGCATCAAGCCGCGCGACCTAGCTACACTATTCATCGAACGATTAAAGGCGATTCCAACGGTACTTAGCGCCGAGGTTGCCGGGCCTGGGTTCATTAACTTGAAGATTTCCGATTCCTTCTGGCACGACCGCCTGCGGGAAATCCTGTTGGCCGGGACAGCCTATGGCGATAGTACGATGGGTGGCGGCGAAGCGGTAAACGTGGAGTTTGTATCGGCTAACCCGACCGGGCCGATGCACGTTGGGCATGGGCGCGGCGCAGTCGTCGGTGACGCGTTGGCATCACTGCTTGATAAGGCTGGGTTCAAGGTCACGCGAGAGTATTATATCAATGATGCCGGCGTCCAAGTTGACGTACTTGCCCGGTCCGCCCATCTACGCTATCGCGAGGCACTTGGCGAAGCGATTAGCGATATTCCTGAAGGCCTCTATCCTGGGGATTACCTGGTGCCGCTGGGGCAGACACTTGCCGCACGGTTCGGAGACAGATGGCAATCCTCTCCGGAGGACGCCTGGTTAACCGTATTCCGTGAAGCTGCGGTGGCGGCGATGCTTGATCTCATTCGTGAAGATCTGGCGGCGCTTGGCGTGCGCTTCGATAAATTTTCATCGGAGTTGGCACTGGTCGCCGACGGCAAGGTAGATGAAGCACTTGCTGATATGAAGGCGCGTGGGTTGATCTACGAGGGCATCCTGGAGACGCCCAAGGGTATGACCCCCGATGACTGGGAGCCACGCCCGCAAACATTATTTCGGGCTACCCAGTTCGGTGATGACGTTGATCGGCCATTGCAAAAATCTGACGGTAGCTGGACCTATTTCGCCTCTGATATTGCCTATCACCGCGATAAGTACCGGCGCGGTTTTAAGTCAATGATTGATGTCTGGGGTGCTGACCATGGTGGTTATGTTAAGCGCATGCAGGCTGCTGTTAAGTCGTTTTCCGGCGGTGAGGCGGCCCTTGACGTCAAGCTCTGCCAAATGATTTTGCTTCTCGATAATGGTGAACCTGTAAAGATGTCAAAACGAGCGGGTACCTTTGTCACTTTGCGCGAGGTAATTGACCGTGTCGGCAAGGACGTGGTGCGTTTCATAATGTTGATTCGTCGTAACGATGCACAGTTGGAATTTGATCTCGCCCAGGTGATGGAACAGTCACGGGACAACCCGGTTTTCTATGTTCAATACGCTCATGCCCGGGTGCGCTCGGTGCTGCGTCACGCAGCGGCATCCATGCCAGCTCTTGACCTGTCATCAGGTGGTTTGGCGAACGTACCGTTGGGTAGCCTGACAGACGAGTCGGAGATTGACTTAATTCGCACTATGGCTGCCTGGCCACACCTCGTAGAACAGGCAGCTGAGGCTCACGAACCGCACCGTATCGCGTATTATTTGAACGACCTTGCAGCCAAGTTTCATGCCCTGTGGAATAAGGGCCGGGACGAGGCCCACTTAAGGTTCCTGATTGCCGAGGAGCCGGAGCGGACGGCCGCTCGGCTGGCTCTGATTTCTAGCGTTGCCACGGTTGTGGCCTCGGGCCTCAATGTCTTTGGCGTGGCGCCAGTTGAGGAGATGCGCTAATGGCCGAATTTGATGAGTTGGACGTGAACACTCCCCTAAGTGATCTGCCAATGTCGGAGACGGTAACGCCTCGTCATCGCCGGCCTCTCTTTATGGTTGTTGTCGTTATGGCTATTGCTGCCGGTGGTGCTGCAATCTGGGGTGGCCTCAGCAGCCCGGAAAAAGGTGATGATTCTAGCGGTAACATTCCAATCGTGCGGGCTGATCCCGAGGTGTTCCGTGTGCGTCCGCAGGACCCGGGGGGTATGGACGTTCCTGACCGGGATAAGCTGGTCTACGACCGCATTGAAGGGGATGCCGAGCGCCTGCAGGTAGAGCGTTTGCTGCCACCTCCGGAATCGCCCATGGCACTGCCGGGGCAGATCGAACCTGAACCGGATTTACCACTCCCTCCGGCACCACCCGTTGTACCGGAACCCATAACGCAAAGTGTAGGCGCCAAGTCTCCGCCGCCTCCCGCCAGCCCAACCCAACCTGTCACGGTCATCGGTGATGGCTTTAAGGTGCAACTGGCATCCGTGCGCACCCTGGAGGCGGCACGTGGCGAATGGTCACGCCTCAGGAATCGCCATGTGGACGTGCTTGGGAATTTGGATTTCGACGTTGAACGGGCTGACTTGGGTGAGCGTGGCATTTTTTTTCGTGTCCGTGCCGGGCCCATCCTCAGCGAGAAATCTGCCAAGGCTTTGTGTAAGATCATGAAAAGCCGGAATGTTAGCTGTTTGGTGGTTAGGCCGTGACAGCCAGAATACTGGTTTGCCGCCGCCCCCGGGCGGTTGTTTTCGGCTGCGTAGGGGAGGTCCTGGATGCGGCAGAAAAACGCTTCTTTGCCGCAATCAATCCGCTTGGCTTTATTCTCTTTGCCCGTAACTGTAGTGAGCCAGATCAGGTCCGAAGACTAGTTGCCGATCTGCGCGAAGCAGTTGGGCGCACCGATGCGCCTGTGATGATTGACCAGGAAGGCGGTAGGGTCGCGCGCCTCAAGCCGCCACACTGGCGAGAGGCCCCTGCACCCATGTGTTTTGAGGGCTTGGGCCGAATTGAGGAGGCCCAGGCGGCGGCGCAGCTTAACGCGCGCCTCATTGCCGATGAGCTGTACGGTCTGGGTATAACCATAAATTGCGCGCCGGTCTTGGACGTGCGGCAGCCTGACGCGGACCCCATTATCGGCGATCGCGCCTATGGTGATACCCCCGATGTGGTTATCCGGTTAGCTGGCGCAGCTTGCGATGGATTTTTGGAAGGTGGGGTTTTACCAGTTATCAAGCACCTTCCTGGCCATGGTAGAGCCAACGCCGATAGTCATCTTCAGCTTCCCGTGGTCGATGTGCGGCGCGATCAGTTGGAGCGAACTGACTTCCTACCATTTCGAAACCTTCGGCATATGCCGTGGGCGTTTACCGCGCACGTAGTTTACACGGCGCTCGATGAAACGGAGCCAGCGACAATGTCGTCTAAGGTCATTGCCGAGGTAATCCGCGCTAATTTCGGCTACGATGGTCTATTGATGACCGATGATCTTTCTATGATGGCACTGTCGGGCTCATTGGCCGAACGGGCGGGGGCTGCGCTGGCAGCAGGTTGCGATCTCGCCGTCCACTGCAACGGCCGCATGGACGAAATGGTGGAGGTCGCATCAGCTGTGTCACCAATGACAGATGCCGCCTGGGGGCGTTTTGAGCGAGCCGAAGCCATGCGCCGGCCGCCGGCGCCATTTGACCGGACGGCGGCTCTGGCCGAATTTGATCGTCTTATGTCGGGGTCATTAAGAGCGGAGTTATGAATTGGGAGGATGTCCTCTATGCCGCGTCAGTTTGGACCCTGCCGGTTCTGTTCGCCATCACGTTGCATGAGGCGGCGCATGGCTGGGTGGCCTGGCGTTTGGGTGATGACACCGCCTACCGACTAGGCCGCGTTTCCTTCAATCCGCTGCGTCACATTGATCTCTTCGGTACGATACTGTTGCCGGCGATGATGCTGTTTGCGTCGGGTGGACGGTTCATGTTCGGTACCGCGAAGCCGGTGCCGGTGAATGCTGTTAGCTTGCGCAATCCGCGCTGGGGAATGGTTGTTGTCGCAGCAGCGGGGCCGCTGTCGAACATCTTACAGGCGTTGGTGGCTGGGTTCTTATTGCATGGTGTCGTATTCCTGGCGGGAGCCGATCTGCAACTCTGGGTAGGTTTGAACCTTGAGAATGCCATTCTTATAAATTTGTGGCTGGCTGTCTTTAACATGATTCCGTTGCCGCCACTTGACGGCGGGCGGGTTGCTGTCGGCCTCTTGCCGGCCGGCCTGGCGCGGCCCTTGGCTCGGTTGGAAAAATTCGGAATTGTAATTCTTCTGGCTACCGTCTTCCTCATTCCCTGGATTGCCGCCCAAATAGGCATTAACCTGAACCCTCTCGAATGGCTAGTTGCCGGCCCCGTCACCGTTCTGAGATACTTAGTGCTGGTAATCACCGGATGGGGATGAGCCCTGGAATGACCGACATGCCCCTTTTTGAGGAGGACGAAAAGCGGCCCGTTCTTGCCAACCTTTCGACCTTCGTAGTTGACCTGGATGGCTATGAGGGGCCGATCGACGTGTTGCTTGCTATGGCCCGGGACCAGAAGGTCGACCTGACGCGGATTTCTATCTTACAGTTGGCGAACCAATATCTAGCCTTCGTAGTCGAGGCGAGGCGCGTCAACCTGGAACTCGCTGCAGACTATTTAGTGATGGCGGCCTGGTTAGCCTTCATAAAATCACGGCTCTTGCTGCCTGATTTGCAATCAAAGGACGAACCAAGCGGGGCAGAAATGGCCGCTGCTCTTGCATTTCAGTTGCGCCGGTTGGAAGCAATGCAGCAAGCCGGTGCCGGTATCATGGCGCGGGATCGGTTGGGCAGGGATTTCTTTACGCGCGGTATGCCGGAACGATTTTCCACCATTACTGATAATATTTTTGATCTGTCTCTTTATGACCTGCTCAAGGCTTATGGGGGGCAACAATCACGGCAAACGGAGGACCAAACCCTTCATATCGAACCGACTCAGATGCATTCGGTCGAAGAGGCCCTGGCCCGCTTTCGCGGTCTGCTCAGCTGGGGTATGGATTGGGAAAGCTTGTGGAACTATCTGCCT